>JAUMXJ010000017.1:0-1788 GCA_030529205.1 Bacillota bacterium
GATTCTGCGACTTCTCCAGATCGATTGCCTGAGCGGCACAAAGAAGCTCAATTGCAAGGACATATGAGGTATTGTACACAATGCTCGCCGCCTTGCGAGCCGCGATGGTTCCCATACTGACATGGTCTTCCTGATTTGCCGAAGACGGGATGGAATCGACACTTGCAGGATGAGCGAGAACCTTGTTCTCCGAGACGAGTGCAGCAGCCGCATACTGTGCAATCATAAACCCGGAATTGAGTCCGCCGTTCTCGGTCAAAAACGCATGCAAACCGGAAAGCGCAGGATTGACCAATCTCTCAATACGTCTCTCGGAGACATTTGCCAACTCCGCTACCGCAATTCCCAAAAAGTCGAACGGAAGCGCCATCGGTTGACCGTGGAAATTCCCGCCGCTGTATGCTTCCTCGTCGTCGGCAAAAATCAGAGGATTGTCCGTTACCGCATTCATTTCAATATCGACTTTGGACTGTATAAACGCAAGCGCATCCTTCGAAGCGCCGTGAATCTGAGGAACGCAGCGAAGCGCATATGCATCCTGAACCCTGATTTCGCCTTGTCTGGTTACATTCTCGGATCCTTCAAGCAGGTAGCGCAAGTTCTTTGCCGTCTGTATCTGACCTGCATGCGGACGTGCTTCATGCAGCCGCGGATCATACGCATCGATCACGCCGCGGAGCGCTTCGACCGTCATCATGGTCGCAATATCCGCCGTCTTCGAAAGCAGGACGGCATCGTGCAATGCGTGCGCACCTACGGAAGTCATTACCTGTGTTCCGTTGATCAGTGCGAGACCTTCTTTTGAAGTCAGAACGACCGGTGTAATGCCCGCTTTTTTCATCGCATCCGCACCGCTCATGCGCTCTCCGTGATAGAACGCTTCTCCCATCCCGATCAGCACAAGCACCATGTGGGACAACGGAGCGAGATCTCCCGACGCTCCCAGCGATCCCTTCTCAGGGATGACGGGAACAACTCTCTTATTGACCATTTCGAGAAGAGTCTCCACCGTACTGAGTCGAATTCCGGATTTTCCGTTGGCAAAATTATTGATGCGCAGAAGCATAATTCCCAAGACAACATCTTGCGGAAGCGGTTCTCCCACGCCGCAAGCGTGAGACATAATCAAATTTGCCTGGAGGGCAGCCGTCTCCTCTTTCGAAATGACGACATCGGAAAACTTTCCGAAACCTGTGGTGATTCCGTACACGACACGCTTTTCATCCACAACTTTTTCGACAAATTTTTCCGCTTTCTTTATTCTTTCTTTCGAATCCGCAGACAGAATCGCCGTTCCCCCGTTTCTTGTAAACTCGACCAAGTCGGTCAATGATAATTGCTTTCCGGTTAGTTCCAACATGTTTACCTCTTTAAATTAATTTATTTTTCCACATTGATGTTTTTAAAAAATAACGCGCTCAATCACTTTTCGAATGGAAGCCACAAAATTGAAGTCGGAAAAACCGAATTCATAATTGCTGATCGGGACTTTGATCAGCAAGACGCCTTTGTAATACTCTTCAACAAAAGAGTTGACAATGACGGATTCCCAATCCGTTACTCCGGTTTCCGAATCCAAGATTGGCCTTCCCCAGTCTATATAATAATCGCTGGACGTTTTATTTGCAATCTTTCTCACGAGATTTTCATCATAGCGCCGAATTTCGTCAATGGTACCTCCGACCTCCAGCACCTTGGCTTCCACAATCTCATCCTCCTCATTCAGAACATAAAACTCAACCTTCGATCCGTTGATGATATCGAGAAGCGTTCGGAAAACCTCCTGCC
>JAUMXJ010000017.1:1798-11845 GCA_030529205.1 Bacillota bacterium
CTCCGCCGAGTTCCCCGATAATATTGAGCATCGCCTGCACATGGCGCATATCTTCTTCCACGCGGCCGCTGACGATTCCCGTCAATCTGTCGAAGCGCTTCGCCTGATTGAGGATGGAGCGATCCCACTTCGTTGTCTGATTTTTTCCGTGACCTTTGCTGTAGTAAAGCGCCTTGTCGGCGTTCTCGATGAGCTCCTCCTCACTGGATCCGCTCTGCGGATAGGTAGAAACACCGAGACTGATGGTAAGCGGACGATCTTTTCCAAGAAGCTCGGCAGCTTCGACATTTCTTCTTATTTTTTCCGCCACCAGGTACGCCGGATCCATGCCCGTCTCCGGAAGCAGGAGAATAAACTCCTCTCCCCCGTATCTTGCGACCAAATCCGTCGATCGGACAGAATTTACAAGAATATTGCCCACCGCTGCCAGCACCATGTCCCCGCGTTTGTGGCCGTAATTGTCGTTGACCCCTTTGAAGTTGTCGATATCCAAAATAATGACGGACAGCTCCTCATCGCTGACGCGCGCCTCCGACATCAACATCGAAAACTCCTGCTCGAAGTATTTTCTCAAATGCACTTTTGTAAGCTTATCCACCGTGGAACTGAACTTCAGCTTGGTGCTGTCGATAAAGACCGCAATCAGGCTGGAATACGACTCGATATACTTCAAATATTTTTCATCGAAGCGATTCAGAATATTGTCCGTTTCAAAAAACAGATGTGCGATGATTTTCTTTCTTTTTCTGATAAAATCATCCGCACGCGCTCTCCTTCTCTCACCTTGAAGCTCCGTAATCGGAAGATGAATCAGGCCTTTCTGCCCTCCCTTCAGGATGTGGACCTGCGTATTGGAGTTGAGCTTCGAAGCCACCACGCTTTTTTCATTTCCCAAGCCGTAGAGCAGTTTGGTGAAGTTTTTGCGTTCATCTTCCTTTCTCAAGGAAATAATGTCGCGGAAATGATTTTCGTCATCTCCGAGAACGATGATATACGCTCTCGTCGCAAATATTTCGGATGCCAGATATTCGAGTACTCGGTGAAGATTCTTCCTATCGTCCACACCGAAGGACTCAATCAGCTCGGCGCTGTCCAAAGCCACACTCTTACCCGTAATCAGCGTGGCCACTTTGTCGCTCTCCATCATCTTCACAAAGGCGGTCATGTCAAAATAATCCTCGACCGTCATAATCTTCGGAAGATTGTAGTCCACGTTCAGACCGTGTACATCACACAGGTTTTTGATGATGGTGCTGATTTGCGTGCGCAACATCATCTTGTACGGATCATTGAGGAGATATTGGCGGTGATACGCTGCAGGAACTCTATCCGCGAGATCTTTCACAATTTCAAACGCCAGAAGATACGATTTCAAAGACTCCACATCATTCTTCTCGTTCATGTACAAATTGCCCTTGAGGTAATGTATTCGCCATGTCATCTCGATGGAGGTGGATGCCGACTGCTCCGCGAGTTCACTGAGTTTTTCTATCGCGTCCTCGCTCAGGTAGGCGATTACGACATTTCTTGCAATTTGCAACTCTTTGCTGTCATACATCCCCGAGGCGGATTCATCCAGCTTCAACAATCTGCTGATATATGAAATATCGCTACTCATCACAAGATTGACGGCGATTTCAAGAAGCAGCTTTCTGTAAACATTGCCGATTCCGAGGTTAAAGCTGTCCCCGGAAAGCTCATGCAGCGCTACCAGGATATTTTCTCCGATTTCCAACCTGCCGCGCAACAATTCGGTCATGTACTTGATGCGAATATCCAGGCATTTGATTTTGAAAATATCCGAAGGATTATGGATTTCGTCGGTCGATATTTCATAGCGCAACTGCTTCGCCTCGACCACATGATTCATGGCGCAGAGGTATTGGAGTTTATAGATGAACAAATCCAGCCCCACGGCGCTGTGTGCTCCATAACTCTTCAATTCGTATTCCAACTTGGAAAGCTGAATATTCGCCTGCCTGTATTCACACAATTCCAACTTGGTCGATACATACTTGGAAAGCGCGCTGACTCCGATGCTCGTAACGCCGTAGTTGCGGGCATAGATCATCGCTTTTTCAAGTTGTTCGGCGGCGTCCGCATAATTTGAAGCAATCCAGTGAAAGACCCCCGTCGTGTAGTAATAATCGACAATGTAGCGATAGTAGTTGTAGGTATCCGCAATATTTTCAGAAATTTTAAACAGAGCGACGGATTTTTCAAGATCCCCTTCGTTGATATAAATACGCTTCGCCTCGTAATTATACAGATTGATCAGGGTCACAAAATCGCCCATTTCACGAAAGGCGTTCTTGGCAACTTCAAAACGTTTCTCTATTTCCTCGCCTTCCTCATCTTCCATCAGTGTGCGGATATACCTGAAATAATCGACATAGGAATCCTGTTGATGTCTTTGCGCAAACTCCTCCGCCTGCTTGACCGTATCGACAATCTTACCTCGATTCCATGTCATAAAGTAGTAGTCGAGCTTGATCATGTAGCATCGCAACAATTCCTCGTGAAGTTCGTTCTTTTCGGCGAGTTCCATGCTCTGTGTAAGGTGCTCCCGCGCCTCCGGAGTCTTCCCCTGATCGAGATACGCCTTGGCGAGCATTCTTCTCGCCTTGATCTCATGTTCCGTTCGGACATACTGCCTGCCCTCGAGAACTCTTAACATATACTCGATGCTGCCGAGATTATACAGATTCTCCGAAAGTCGAATCACAATGGAATCCGCTTTTTCAATATGCCCCAACTTCCGATACATCTGCTCGCTGATTTCCAGCATATCGATGACCTTGGAAAGATTGTTCGTCTTGACATTGATTTCCGCAATAATCAATGCGTACTCCGCAACACTCTCATACATCATCGCGTTGTTGAAATAATCCACAATGTTTTCATCGAGATAACCCGTCTGACGGTATTCCTCCATCGCGACATTCGCCGCAAGCGCGGAAAATACTCGAACTTCAGGCTGAGAAAGAGACTGAAAGAGCAAATTTTTGATATCTCTGTCCTGTATGGTGTAGACATAGTGCATATCCGAAATATTCTCGGTCACGAGATTCTTATCCAACAGATGCGTCAGGACCAATTCCCCTTCAAACTCACTGAGTCCGAACATCTTGATTGTACCTTCCCTGCCGAAGCCCTTGTTGATGACGGCCAGGCGTTTCAAGTTCTCCTTATCCCGCTCCGAAATACCCTCCAGCAGATCATCTCTGACTTTGATGTATTCCGAATAGTTGCTGATGCTGTAATCGCTGTCATTGTCGGAAAAAACCCAAGTAAAAGTGTCCTTACAGAAGCGAATAACCCCGGAGTAGTAATAGGCAACCAACAAACTTCTGATTTGAGAAGCCTTTCCGCGCGTCTCCAACAAAACCGCATGCACCAGGTCAAAGGGAATATAGTTGACTCCGAGCAAGTTTTTCACCATTTCTCCGATTTGTTCCACGTCAAAATACGTCAGCTTGATGTCCAGCGTCGTGCCGTTGTAGCTCCTTCTCTCCCCGTGCGGAAGAGCGAGAACCGCCAAAATCCCCACATTGGTCTGGCCGGACAGAAGCTGATTGAAAAAAATCTTGTCGTACTCCTGCATATGTTCGGCACCGTCGACCAAAATAATCAGATACCTGCTTCCGCAATACTCGTGTACAAACTTTACGGCGCGGTTGATGATCCGCAGATAGTCGTCATTGAGATTGATTTCCTCCACGCTCAGCGCAAAGGACTTGAAAAAATCAGGCAGGAGAAGCCCCAGCTCCATTCCGTACTTGGAAATCAGATTGGATATGCTGAAATCATGATGAAGGATATAACTGACGACTTCTTTGACACAGTAGTACGGCTCCGCATTTCTCGGCACATTGATATTGACGTAATTGTACTGTCTGAATCCGCAGAGTCGCGCGATTTCCCTCATGGTTCTCGTCTTTCCGGAGCCGTTCTCGCCCTCAAGCTGGATGCGCTTATAACTCGTATTTTTTTGAGTCTTTTTGTCGATGATGTCCATTATATTCGCCACTTCGACTTCTCTGCCCACCAATCTGGTGCGGTCCTGAATACGGTCGTAGTAGCGATAATCGTCTTTCGGCACCTCGATCCAAATCAGGCGCGAAAGCTCGTCGATCAGCTCGTTGATATTCTGATACCTGTCTTCCGAAATCTGGCTGGCACAGCGTGCTATAAAGAGATTGAGCGGATTCGTGGACGTAATGTTGTTGAGCGCCTTTGTACGATAGTCTTTCTTATAGTACAGATAGTAGAAAATGATTCCGAACGAATAGATATCCGCGGTATAATCGATGTTCTCGCCCCAATTCAGCTCGGGTGCCATAAAATCTCCCGAAAACTCGTAGGAAGCGGTATTCTGGTAATCGATGATGCTGATATTCGCAAGATTGGAAAGCTTAACCACGACATCATTGTCCGGTTTGAGATAAATTTTAATATTCTCAAAGTTCAGATACTTATACACCACTCCTCTGAAATGCAGGAAACGAATCACCTTGCACAACTGTGCGATCACTTCGCTGATTTGCGATTTTTCGAGGTCGAGATAGCTGATCTGTTTTTCACTCACATACTCATAGGTATAGAAGTACTGATTGGAACTCACCTTGATATCATTGGAAGAGCGAATCGGAGAAAACTCGTAGAGGTTTACAATATTCGGATGCTTATGATTTTTGAGATCGACGAATGAGTTTTCAAAAAACCTCAGAAAAGAGAGGTTCATTGCATCGGCGTCAAAAATTTTCATGACCTTCCGCATCCCCCAATTATGATGATCCTTAACGATGTATTCGATGGAATTAAATTCATCCGATATTACACTTACGATTTCATATCGATCATTTATGATTTTCAAGATTGCCCCCGGATAGATAGATACCATTATTCTACCTCTAAATACAGCATTTTTCAAGACAAAATCAAGCTTCCGAAACAATAATAAAAACCATCTTTGACCTTTTTGAAAGCTGCTGTTATAATACAAAAGCTATGAATACGAAAATGAAAATCATGAAGATAAAAGAGTTTTTCAAAAAGCACCGCTTCACGCTGATGATTATTCATAATTCAGGGAAGACAGCGAAACAGTTGCGCCTTAATTTTGTCGTTCTCTACATTCTGCTCGGTGCCGTGCTCTTTACCAATATATTTTTAATCGGCTCCCTGGTGATCAACACCAATCGTGCCAATGAGCTGGATACAAGCAACACGCTTTTGGCGACGGAACTCCAGAGAGAAAAAGACAGAAACAATCATCTTCAAAACATAGTCGCATCATCCAATGAGCAGATTTTGACGCTGAAAGGTTCGCTTGCGGACAATGCCGAGTTGACGGAGGAGAGACTGAAAATGCTCAACCGAACGCAGGATGAGCTGGACGAACTCGTCTCCATCTTCAATGAGAGAACCAACTCCAATCTGGATTCCGCATCCAAAATTGCATCGCGCAGCCGAGACTTGAGCGAAACCGGATCGGAGGATGCGGTCATCAGAATTGCCAAATCACTCGCAAAAGAGGATGAAATCACCTCC
Organism: Bacillota bacterium; assembly: GCA_030529205.1. Lineage (GTDB taxonomy): Bacteria > Bacillota > Clostridia > Peptostreptococcales > Acidaminobacteraceae > JAUMXJ01. The sequence goes on from JAUMXJ010000017.1 coordinate 7,352, forward strand.
TTGTTGGCGGAGAAACACGATGCGTATACGGAGCTCAGAGAGAATCTCGACAGCCAGCTCAATTATCTCGACTCCAGACCCGACTTTTTCCCTACTTACGGAAGCATTTCCTCCGGGTTCGGATATAGAAGCGACCCGGCGTCGGGCGCATGGGTGATGCACAACGGAGTCGATATCATCAACAGCCCGGGAACAGAAATCTACGCCGCCGCTTCGGGGTATGTGCTCTACGCCGGATTTCAACCCAGCTACGGCTATGTGATAACCATCGATCACGGATACGGATACAAGACAGTCTACGCACACCTCTCCGAAATCCTCGTTGAAGAGGGAACTTATACGAAAAAAGGAGAATTGGTGGGCTTGATGGGAAGCACCGGATACTCGACCGGCACCCATCTGCATTTCGAGATCAGATACGACGATGTCCCGTTCGACCCGCTGACCATGGTCAATCCGGATGATCAATTCAGACAGTAGTCAGACAGTAGGAGGAAAATAATATGTTTTTAAACAAAAAACCTGCAGATTTTGATGTGGTAATCGGTGCAAAAGCGGTTATCAACGGCGATATCGATACGGAAGGGTCCATCTGCATTGACGGAAAGGTAAACGGAAATATCAAGACAAACGGCGACGTCATTATCTCGGAGAACGCAAGTCTGACAGGAAATATCAAAGCATATTCCGTCGACATTTACGGATCGTGTATCGGAGATATTGAGACCGTCGGCGACATCAACGTAAATGCAAGTGCAACTCTCAAAGGAGATGCCAAATGCGGTTCAATCAAGACAGCTCCGGGATGTGAGTTCTCCGGAAACCTGACCGTAGTTCCGACTCAGGATAAAGGGAATCGGGTTGAGCACAGAAATGAAAACAAAAAATCTCCGGACAAAAACGGAAAGCAATAGACAGACGGCTGTGCCGTTCATGATGTTCTCGAAGTCTTTTACAAGGCTTCTTTTTTTAGAAAAAACTAAAGACAATCCAATGTCTCCCGATAAGGATGGTAGTTTTGAAGATCGCTTTTTCCAAAATCGGAAAGCCGATAATACCCTCTCTTCTCCGCTTTCTCAAACCAATGATAATAATTCGGATACAGGAAATTTTCCGGCTTGGCAATTCCTTTTTCACGAAGCGCTTTGAGACTGATTGTCTCCTCTCTCAGCAAAAGGAACGCAATACTCAACGCCTGCTCGCGGTACGATGTGAGAACCTTTCCGTTGATTCCTCCGACTGCATTTCGAATTTTTCGCTTGTGAAATTCCTCAACCAACTCCCGCTTGGCATGACTGTTGAGCAGTTTCTTGGCTTTAATCGGCGGCAGGAACTCGTACACGGCGGAGGAAGAATCAATCAGTAAAATCCCGATTCCCAGCAGGGTACAGATTTTTTTGATATCTCGTGCTCTTTGATGTCTCGGAAACGCGATATATACGATGTCCGCATCGGATAGGCGATCCGCTCCCTGTATCAGAAGTTCGAGGCTCGGCTTGAGTTTCAGCTCGACAGCGACGCTGAGACACTGTCCCCCTTCGGCATCCCGGCTGCTTATAACATCTCGGCAGCCGTAGACATCCACATCGCCGATTTCCCCCTGCACGCGAAACCCTTCTCTCTCCAGCCACATTTTCACCGGTTCAAAGAGCGCTTCTTCTTTTTCGAAACCTTCACTCGCAGGCACGGAACGCTTCAGCCCGCTGCGGAGTAAAGGAGCTTTCGCCTTTGCATTCACTTGTGCTTTCACCTTTGTCTTCTTCGTCGTCTTTTTTGCCATATCTCTCACCATTTCTCCCGGCAGGTCAAACCTCCATGTCCACCGACGCTTCATTTTACCACAAAAAAAGCCCTCACCGCACCATGCGATGAAGGCTTTGTCAAATGGTACTTTCGATTAAAACCTACTCTTGGTCTCTTTCTCTCTTTGCAAGGTAAATCAACGGACGAACAGCCGCACCGGTCGCTCCTTTTTCAAAGTATGCTCCCGCTTTTCCTGCAAATGCCGGTCCTGCAATGTCGAGGTGTACCCAAGGTGTTTCCCCGACAAATTCGCCGATGAAGAGGCCCGCCGCCTGCATACCCGGAGCCGCACTGTTTGTCAGATCCGCATTTTCGTGCTTGAGTGCTTCTTTGTACTCATCAAATACAGGCATTCTCCAAATCTTTTCAAATGCTTTGTCAAAGGACTTCTTCACATTTTTGTAGAAAGCGTCATTGTTGGTGACAGTTGCGGTAACGCTCGATCCGAGTGCACGAATCGCAGCACCGGTCAATGTCGCGACGTCGACAAGCTTGGTCACTTTTTCTTCCTGCAGAATATAGGTCACCGCATCAACCAGAGTGAGTCTTCCCTCCGCATCGGTATTGGCGATGAAAATGGTCTTTCCGCCCATTGAGCCGATGATATCGCCCGGCTTGTACGAGTTTCCGGAGATCATATTTTCACAAGCGGCAACAACGGCAGTCACGTTGACTTTCAGTCCGAGTCTTGCAATACCCACGATTGCACCGATTACTGCGCCCGCACCGCCCATGTCGCATTTCATGGTGAGCATTCCTTCTGTCGGCTTGATGGAGAGTCCGCCGGAATCATACGTGAGACCCTTTCCGACATAACCGATGGTTTCTTTGGAATCCGGATTTCCTCTGTATCTCATAATGATCAGTCTCGGTTCATTGCTTGAAGCCTGTGCAACCGCAAGGAACGCTTTCATTCCGAGGCTTTCGATATCGTCCTTATCCTTGATTGCAACGTCGATTCCGTATTTTTCGCATTCCTCTTTCGCCAAAGAAGCGAGTTTCCCCGGAGTCAGTACATTTGCAGGCATATCCACGAGCATTCTCGCAAACACATTGGATTCCCCGAGGACGACCCCTTCTTCAAACGCCTTCTCATCCGCTTCAAAGCCTTTAAAATAAAGATTCTTTACAGTGGAAGGTTTTGCATCGGATTTGTACTCGTCGAATCGATAATCCGCCAAGGTGAAAATTTCGCCCAGCTCCCTGGAGAGCTTTTTAAATCCGGAGCTTACATTTTCAAAATTGAAGCCGATATTGACCGCTTTTCTGCCCTTGAGATAACGATATGCTTTTGCAAGTGCTCCGAACAGCTTTTCATCCATTTTTTCAGCACCGCCGACAAATACGAGATCGTAGTACTTTCCGTCACGAACGAGGACGGTTGTCGCCATTTCTCCCGACTTTCCTTCAAACAGTTTTCTATCCTTCAAAGCCTCCAATTCTTTGGAAACACAGGAACACACATCTGCATCTTTTGCTACGAGATATACGAGCGAGTCGATTTCATCCCATTTCCAGTCGTAAAATTTCTTATTCATAATACCTCCATTTATTTTTTGCATTTTGTCTTTGTAGAACCGCGTTTTTTCTTGGCTTCCGCCATAATTTTTTCGATTTCATCCGGCAACTTCGGAATATCGATTGACAAGTTCTCGTTTCCGTTTTTCGTAATCAGAATATCGTCTTCAATACGGATGCCGATTCCCTCTTCCGCGACATAAAGCCCCGGCTCGAGCGTGATGACCATTCCTTCCTTCAGCTCGATATCTCTCGCTCCCACATCGTGGACGTCCAATCCGAGGTAGTGTCCGACACCGTGATAGTAGTATTTCCAAAGTTCTTCGTCCGTTTTCGCAAGCCCGATTTTTTTCAGATTCTTGAGGAAGGACTCTCGGCATCTCTTATTGAGTTCCGAGAACATGGTGCCCGGCTTCATAATTTCGAGGACATCCTCCTGCGCCTTCAAAACAATCTCATACAGCTCACGCTGACGCTTTGTGAACTTGCCGTTGACCGGGAAGGTTCTCGAGATGTCGGCCGCATACTCCTTGTACTCCGAGCCGAGATCCATCAGGACAAGCGTCCCGTCCTTCATCACATTGTCATTGGTGACATAGTGCAGAATCACGCCGTTTTCCCCCGAAGCCGCAATGGTTTCAAAGGAGTTCTTCTCACCCCTTTTCTTCAGCTGGTAGAGGAATTCCGCCTCAAGTTCATATTCCATCATTCCCGGCTCGCACACCTCGTAAAGTCTGCGAATGCCGATATTGGTGATTTCAATCGCCTTTCTCATCTGCTCGATTTCATGCTTGTCCTTGATGACGCGCATTTCAGCAATTTTTGTGCTAATACTTCCGATCAGTACCTGCGGATATTTTTGCTGAACGGTATGGGCGAATTCTTCCTCGAGCCTGATGCGATCATCCCACCTGTAGCGTGCGATGTCGAGCATCAAACGATCAATTTTCCCGTTCTGGATCTGTCCGTTCAACCAGGTGTTAAAGTTTTCCGTATAATCGACAACTTTGATTCCCGAAATCTCCATTGCCTGTTCTTTCGTCAACTTTCTTCCCACCCACTTTTCAATATCATAGTTGGGCTTTTCAATGAAAAGTCTGATTTCCGTACCTTTATCGGTTACACTGATCGCAACTCTGTAGTCTTCACAACTCAGTCCCGTATAGTAAAAGA
>JAUMXJ010000018.1 GCA_030529205.1 Bacillota bacterium
CCAGATCGCTGAGGAGGACATGCGGAACAATCCCCATGTTTTCCACATTCGCCTTGGAGAGGAGTGTGTACAGCTCCATTCATCCTGCCTCCGATTTCACAAGCACAAGAACCTTGCTCGGCCTGGCGCTCTTGACATCGAGATTCTCTCGCATATAGGCGTTCAATTCGCCCACCGTGTTCAGACCCTTATCGGCGAACAGCTTGGTAAAATACATAAATGCGCTTGCCGTCACATCCGCATCGGCGACCGCCCTGTGGTGATTGGAGAACGGAATTTTCAAATGCCTGACCAAGGTTTCCAGACCGTATCGTTTAATCGGCAAAAACTGTCTCGCCAATTGGATCGTGTCGATTGAAGCAAAGGTCGGGATGTTTCTCTCCATGCACAATTTGTTGATGAAGGACATATCGAAGTCCGCATTGTGCGCAACCAGCGGAAGATCCCCGACAAAATCCGCAAATCGCAAAAATACTTCGTCGATTGAAGGTGCTCCGGCAAGCATGTCATCGGTGATATTCGTCAGATTTTTCGTGAACTCGGATAAGGGCTTGTCATAACGGACAAAACTTGAAAAAGTGTCTACAACCGTATTCCCTTCGACTTTCACGGCTCCGATTTCGATAATCTGCTCATTTCTCGCCGATAGTCCTGTCGTTTCAATGTCAAAAACGACAAAGCGCCCCGACAGCGGATAATCGTCATCGATTCCTTTAATAAACGGACTGACGTCATCGACCACATAGGTATCCATCCCGTAGATAACTTTAAAGTTATTGGATTTCCCGAATGCATGCGCGTCAATAAATCCCTGTGTCGACGCATTGTCTGTTATGGCAAGCGCAGGATGTCCCCATTTTTTCGCAAGTTCGAAATGCTCTTTTACGGACCCCAATCCGTCCTGTTCGCTGATATTGGTATGCAGATGGAGCTCCACACGTTTGCGGACCGCATTGTCCCACCGTTCAAAAGGATTTGGTATAAAATTGAGCTTGGTGATCATGATCGAATCGTCTCGATCAAAAGAATCATAGGAAACACGACCTTGTATTTTTACGAACTGTCCGAGTTTCAGCACGGACATAATCGCCGCGGCGTCTTCCGCATTTTTCGCAAAATATTTTCCTCCGATTCCCCCCGTCAGATCACAAATCCCGAGGATGACGAGCACCTTCTCATCTTTCAGCGAAAAAGAGTCGAGAATCGTCAGTTGACCGCTGATAACAACGCTTCCGCCGGTCAGACGCGCTTCGTCGATGGAAACAGGCTCCGCACTGATTTTTCCAAAAAAATTCATTTTCGGAGTCTTGGGCAATGTCTTTTCCGCCTCCCGTATTAAAAGGAGTTTGCCGCCCGATACCGTCAGGACCTTGCTGATGCTTTTCCCTAAAAAATACGTGACGGTCTGAACGCTGTCCAGATTTTTCAGTATCTCAAGAACATCAGAGTCTGACGGAAAATCAGACTCTGTGCTCACATATACATTCAAATTCGAAGTTTTTTTATCGTAGATATACTTCGGCATACTGTCTCCTAATACTCTAAAATCATTCTCTTCAATTCGTCGAGAACATTCGATTCGCCGATTTTTTTCAGGATTTTCCCCTTGGTGAATAAAAGATATTCCCCATTACCGCCCGCGACTCCGATATCCGCGTCCATCGCCTCGCCGGGACCGTTAACCGCGCAACCCATCACCGCCACAGTCAAATTTTTTTCTATTCCCTGCACGGACTCTTCCAATTTCTCCGCCAGCTCGCTGACATTAACATTGGTTCTGCCGCAGGTCGGACACGCGATGACATTGACACCGAATCGTCTGATGTTCAGAGACGACAAGATGGCCTTGGCACATCTGATTTCTTCTCTCGGATCTGCCGACAGGCTGACACGCATCGTCTGTCCGATTCCCTGTTGAAGAAGGATTCCGAGACCCACGGCGCTTTTTATCGCACCGGTGTAAAGGGTACCGGTTTCCGTAATCCCGATGTGCATCGGGTATGAATAGTTCCGGTCTATTTCCTGACAAACGCGAAGCGTCTCACCTACATCACTCGATTTGACGGCGATGACGATATCATGAAAGTCCAGCTCTTCCAGAGTCGAGACCTCTCTCTCCACCGCGCGTACCATGGCCTGTTCTTTTCCGTAACGCTCGACATCCCCGCGATTCACGGAACCGGAATTCACGCCGATGCGAATCGGAATCTTTGCCGTTTTAGCTTCTTTCACCACTGCGGCAACACGATCTTTTCCGCCGATATTGCCCGGATTGATCCGCACTTTGTCGATGCCGTTTTCAATTGCCTTCAGCGCAAGGCGATAGTCAAAATGGATATCCGCAACCAACGGAATCCGCGTACGCCTCTTAATTTCCTTTATTGCAAGCGCCGAAGTCTCGTCCGGAACGGCAATACGAACAATTTCGCAGCCGACATCGGTCAATTCTTCAATCTGTCTGACCGTATCGGATACACAGTCCGTCTTCGTATTGCACATCGACTGAATCGCGACGGGATGATTTCCGCCAATCACGACATGACCGATCCGCACTTCCCTTTTCATTCTCTTATCACTCATCTCACTACCTTACAAATAATCTGGTGATGTCGTTGTAGAATGTCAATACCACCAAAAAGAGAATAAACATAAATCCGATGATCACCAGAGTATTTTCCAATTTTCTGTTCAGCCTCTTTCCCGTAATCATCTCCGCTATCACCATCAAAGACCTTCCTCCGTCAAATGCGGGGATGGGAAGCAGGTTGATCACGCCGATGTTGATGGAGATAAATCCCGTCAAATATATCAGATTCACCAAACCCATCTGCCTGACATCGTCGACAACTTTGTACAATCCGATCGGACCGACCAGATCCTTTGTCACCTCCGGTTTGAAAATATTGCGGAGCAGTTCGAAAATCCCGGCAAACATTCCCAAGAATACGGTTACCGTCTGAGAGAAAACACTGCCGAACTCCTTGACCGGTTTCGGTCGGACACCGATGAGCCATCTTCCCGTTTCCGCCTCTCTCTCCGCTTGGATACGAATGCGCATGTTTTCTTTCGCTCCCGCACGCTCCCGCACAATTGAAACCTCAAGCGCACCGTCTTCGGAGCTCGAAATCTGCTGAATCACCTCACTCCACTTTTCTATCTTTTCCTGATTGATTTCTACAATTCTGTCTCCATCAAGGATTCCGGCTCGATATGCAGGGGTATCGTTCCCCGCTACAAGTACCACATTCGTTATTGTACCTGTTAACGAGAAGAACAACAGAATCAACAAAAATCCGAGCACAAAATTGTTAAAAACTCCCGCCAGCAGTATTCCCAATCTGGCCAGCGGACTTTTTTGGGTAAAACTTCCCTGCTCATCCGATTCCTCATTCTCCCCTTCCATACTGACAAATCCCCCTATGGGAATCGCCCTGACGGAGTACCTGGTGCCGTTTTTTTCTCTGGAATACAAAACGGGACCCATTCCGATCGCAAACTCGTGAACCGTGACTCCATTCCATTTCGCCATCAGAAAGTGCCCGAGTTCGTGGACAAAAACAACAACCGATATAATCAAAAAAAACAACAGCAAATTAATTATGCTCATGACAAAACTCCTATTGTAACGCGATAGACAGAGTGTCCTACGACGACATAATGCGGGACACCGAGTCGGCAGCAGTCTGTTTGGAGAGAAGAATGCTGTCTTCCAACTGCTTTAAGTCCGTCAAAGGCTCATTGACCGTCGCATCCATGACGTCTTCAATAACGGACGCAATCTCATAAAATGAAATCCGATCTTGTAAATACGCCTCAACCGCGACTTCATTCGCCGCATTCAGTACAGCAGGAAGAATGCCTCCGGCCTCTGCAGCCTCCATTGCGAGTCTTAGGCACGGGAAGACTTGCAAATCCGGTTTAAAAAAACTCATTTTTCCCAGTGCGGCAAAATCCAACCGATTCAGCTCCAGATTTTTTCGACCCGTAAGCGCAAAATGAATGGGCTGTCTCATATCAGGCTTTGAGAGCTCCGCAAGCAGCGAACCGTCGAGAAACCTTACCATGCTGTGGATGATACTCTCAGGATGAATCAGAACTTCAATCTGTGACAAACGCAAGTCAAACAGATGCATGGCTTCTATGATTTCCAGTCCTTTGTTCATCATGGTCGCACTGTCGATCGATATCTTTCTGCCCATATTCCAATTCGGGTGTTTGAGTGCTTCGGAAGCCTTCTTGCTCCTAATTTCATCATAGGACAAAAAACGGAACGGTCCTCCGGATGCAGTAAGAACGACACTTTCAATATCGTCGGCCTTTAAACTTCCATGAAGACACTGATAGATTGCCGAATGCTCCGAATCCACAGGAATCAGATGCTCCGTATTTTCCTTCATAACCAGCGAACCCGCCGCCACCAAGGTCTCCTTGTTGGCGAGCGCAACTTTCTTTCCCGCACGCAATGCCGTGACGGCGGCGCGAATTCCCGCCGTCCCCGTTATGGAGTGTAATACGATATCCACTTCATCATCCTCGACAAGGCTCTCCAGCGAGGAGGCATCTTCGATTGCGGTACAGACCGTGCGCTTCGGATGAAATTCTTCTTCTATCGCTTTTGCAAGAGATGCATTGCCGTGATACGAAAAAGAGTGCAGGCACAGATTCGGAGTCCTGCGAATGACATCCAGCGCCTGGGTTCCGATACTTCCTGTAGCTCCTAAAATACAAATCTTCTTCATGGAATACTCACATAGGATAAAAACACGAAAAATGTAGGAAATACCAGCAAGTAGGAATCGAAACGATCCAAGAGTCCGCCATGTCCGGGAATGATATCTCCATAGTCCTTAATCCCGATTTCTCGCTTTATTTTTGAAGCTGCGAAATCACCGAACTGCGAAACCAGACTCAACAATATCACAATCGGAATAAAGCAATACAGAATGTGCATCGGCAAATGGAGCACATAAATCATGTAGGTTCCGGAAATCAGGGTAGAAATCATCAATCCTCCGATCAGACCTTCGACCGTCTTCTTAGGACTGATCTTCGGCACAAGTTTGGTTCTCCCGATCAGCCTTCCCGTGATGTATGCGAAGATATCCGTCATCATCGGAATAAGCAAGGACAGCAGAAAATAAGATGTACCGTAGAGTTTCAATATCTTCAATGCAAAATAAATCGGAATTGCAATGTAGACAATTGACAGTGACGCGACTGCAAACTTTTTGATATTGCTGCTCGAAAAGACAAATAAAAGCACATTTAATGTGCAGACCGCGGCGGTAAACGGCTCCATTTTTATGTCGAAATGCACCGAAATACCTATGAGAATTACCGAGAGGTATCCCACAATACTTTTCTGAATCTCCAGAGCGCGATTGAGCTCAAAAATCATCAGTATGCCCGTCAGGGTGACAAGAGAATGCATTGCAATCTCTCCCATATAAAAAACCGTCGCCAATATGAAAAATGCAACAAAGGTCGAAATGTTCCTTTTTACAAATTCACTCATAAACTCCTCTTATGATCAATATCATGAAAGTCCGCCAAAACGACGATTACGTTTTTTGTATTCCTCAAGACATTCAATCAACATTTTTTTATTAAAATCCGGCCACAAGACATCCAAAAACATAAACTCGGAATACGCGTGCTGCCACAACAGATAATTGCTGAGACGTTTCTCTCCGCCCGTTCGTATCAGAAGATCGGGAGGATTCTTCACCATCAGCTTCGATTCGAATAAATCCGCGTCGATCTCATCCCGATTGAGTTCCCCCGAAGCCACCGAAGAGGCTATTTTTTTGACCGCCGAAAGAATCTCGTACTGCCCCCCGTAGTCCACCGCAATATTGATGACGATTCCGGTATTGTCCTTTGTCAAATGCTCCGAATCTTCAATCAATTGCACAATCTTAGGGGACAGTCTGTCACGATTCCCGACTACACGAAAAACCCCGTTGCTTTGATGAATTTCTTTCACCTGCGACTTTAAACTCTCCTCAAAAAGCTTCATCAGCAACGAGACTTCCGTCTTCGGTCGTTTCCAATTCTCCGTTGAAAAGGCATAAAAAGTTGCCTCTAAAACCCCCTGCTCGGAAAGAGCAGGAATGATTTTTCGAAGCACCTTTGCGCCTTCTCTATGTCCCAGTGTTCTCGGCAGTTTTCTGGATTCGGCCCAGCGACCGTTTCCGTCCATAATAAAGGAAATATGCATTAAACTTCCATGATTTCCTTACACTTTTCTTCCGCCAGCGCATCCACCTTGGAAATGAAATCATCAACTTTTTTCTGGATATCTTTCTCGGTTTTGGTTCTGTCGTCCTCTGTGATTTCCTTATCTTTTTCCTGTTTTTTCACAAAGTCCACAGCATCTCTTCTCATATTGCGGATTGCCACCTTTGCGTCCTCCGCCAGCTTCTTCGCATCCTTTGTGAGTTCGACGCGCCTCTCTTCAGTAAGCATCGGCATAATCAGACGAATCACTTTGCCGTCGTTGGACGGGTTGATTCCGAGATTGGCGGCCTGAATCGCACGCTCCATTTCTTTCAGTGCGGAAGCATCATACGGCTGCACCTGTATAATCCTCGGCTCGGGAACCGAAATACTCGCCAACTGTTTTAGCGGAGTTGTCGTGCCGTAGTATTCCATGGTAACCCGATCCAGGAGCATCGGATTGGCTCTTCCCGCTTTAAGCTGGGTATATTCCTCTTTCAAAAACGCAAGTGTCTTCTTCATTTTGTCTTCTAAACTCTGAACTGTCATATGTACTCCTTTTGATTTTTATGATATTCCTGACCGATATTTACGGTACTACGAATTGCCGGTAACCAGGGTTCCGACATTGGTTCCGAGGACAGCAGACGCAATATTCTCGGGTCTGTCAAGTCCGAACACCCTGATATCGATTTTGTTTTCCATACATATCGCCATTGCGGTCAAATCCATCACTTTCAATCTCATATCGATTGCTTTTGAAATATCGATCTGCTCAAACTTGACGGCATCGGCATGAATCGCAGGGTCCTTATCATATACCCCGTCAATATTTTTTGCGAGCAAAATTCCGTCGACACGGAGTTCCGCCGCTCTCAGAGCGGCACCGGAGTCCGTTGTAAAAAATGGAGAACCCGTTCCGCCGCTGACGATAACCACCTCATTGTCCTGAAGAGCTCGCACTGCCTCTACAACGCTGTATCTCTCAGCCACTCCGTCAACCGCAAACGCGCTGAAATGACGATTTGGAATCCCGTTTCTGGTGAAGGCGTCGGAGAGCGCGACGGAGTTCATCACGGTGGCGAGCATCCCCATGTGATCTGCGGACGCCTTGTTCATTCGATCGGTTTGTCGACCCCTCCAAAAATTGCCCGCACCGACAACCACCACCAATTGTGCATCAATTCCTCGAATCACATTTGCCAAACGATCCAAAAAATCATCGTTGATTCCATGCTTATTGCCTGCCGCAAGAGCTTCGCCGCTGAGTTTTAATACAAATCTTTTCATAATCCTCTCACTCTTCATAGTTTGCCTACTCATTCTACTATAAAATCGGTATAATTTCTACATTTCACACAACGTTGTTTCCGATTAGAACGACTCCAAAATTACGTGAGTGCGGTCGCGAAGATCCTACGCACAAAAAATGCCCCAAACATTCGTCTGAGGCATCTTAATTGTACAATCAAATCATCACTATCCGAGTTGCTTTGCAACTTCTTCGGCAAAGTTCTCTTCTTTCTTCTGAAGACCTTCCCCGACTTCGAATCGCGCAAATCTTCTGATATTGATTTTTTCGCCGATTTTCGCAATTTTCTCGGTGAGGAGATCATTTACTTTTCTATCCGGATCTTTAATAAACGGTTGTTCCAACAGGCAGATTTCTTCCAAGAATTTGTTGATTCTTCCCTCTACCATCTTATCCACCACTTTTTCCGGTTTTCCCTCATTCAATGCCTGATTTCTCAGAATTTCCTTTTCAGCATCGATTTCATGTTGCGGAACTTCTTCCTTCGAAACATATCTAGGGTTTGCTGCGGCTATTTGCATTGCGATGTCTTTTGCAAACTCCTGGAACTCCGCATTTTTTGCAACAAAGTCGGTCTCCGTGTTGATTTCAACCATGGATCCGATTCTTCCGCCGTGGATATAGGAATACACAATACCTTCTGCAGCGATTCTGGATGCTTTCTTGCTCGCCTTTATCATCCCCTTTTCACGAAGATACTTTACAGCGGCATCGATATCGCCATTTGTCTCTGCAAGTGCCTGTTTACAATCCATCATACCCGCGCCGGTCATCTCTCTGAGTTCTTTTACCATAGTAGCTGTTACTTGCATAATATTCACCTCTTATTCTTCATCTTCTTCTTTTGATTCGGTATTATCCATGTAATCATCGATATTGTACTCTTCGTCCTGTTCTTCGGATTTTTCTTCTACATGGAACTGCTCACCTTGATGTGCTTCGATAATCGCATCCGCCATTTTTCCGGCAATCAGCTTAACCGCACGAATCGCGTCATCATTTCCCGGAATGACGTAGTCGACCTCATCCGGATCGCAGTTTGTGTCAACGATTGAAACAATAGGAATACCAAGATTTCTTGCCTCTCTGACCGCAATTCTCTCTTTCTTAGGATCGACTACAAAAAGAGCTGCAGGGAGTTCGTTCATATCCTTAATACCGCCGAGGAACTTTTCAAGTCTCTCTTTTTCGCCCTTCAAATTCAGGACTTCTTTCTTCGGAAGAACTTCAAAAGTTCCGTCCGCTTCCATTTGCTCCAACTCGAACAGACGATCGATTCTCTTTTTGATGGTCTTGAAGTTTGTAAGCGTACCGCCCAGCCATCTTTGACTTACAAAGTACATTCCGCATCTCTTCGCTTCCGATTCGATTGCTTCCTGTGCCTGTTTTTTTGTACCTACAAAAAGGACACTGCCGCCCTCATCCGCAATACTGCGAATGAACTCATACGCTTATTCCACTTTTCCGAGTGTTTTCTTAAGATCCACGATGTAAATCCCGTTTCTCTCGGTGAAGATGTACTCCGCCATTTTCGGGTTCCATCTTCTTGTTTGGTGTCCGAAATGGACACCCGCCTCTAGCAATTCTTTCATTGAAATTACTGACATATTTCCTCCTGTTTTAACATCCCTGCGAAATACCCTCAACAGAAGCTCGCAGGTGATAAAGTTTTACATACCAAAGCATTTTATAATAAATTCTAAAAACTGTCAATTACGATACAGCCTAATTTCAGTATTTTTTCATGCCGAGCATCAGAGAAAGCTCACTCACACCCATTCCCAGTCTCTTTGCCACTTCCGAAATCGTATATCCTTCAGCCAGAAGAAGTTTGGCCTCGGACTTTCTTCCGGAATCTCCGGTCCTGTAGGGCAGCTCCTCTTTTTTCGGCTGCACATTTTCCGGCTGAGGAAAACTCGGTGCTTTCATTGTCTCCTCCGCCGCCCCTCGCTTGAGCATCACAAGCTTTCTGTTGATTTCTTCGAATCTCTCTTCCAATATTTGTATTTGTTTTTCGTGAACACTGTACTTGCCTTCCAAATCATTGGCGATATCAAAAAACGATTCATTCAGCTCACCGAGATCGCTTTGCTGAACCCCGGAAGAAGGATGATGCTTGGAAGCGGCGCGAATGGCTTGATTGAGCTCCCGTTTTACAATGATTATTCCCACGAATACCGACAATACTCCCGCTACAATAGATACGAACCACACATCGACCTCACTTAAAGCACAAGGGCAATCATCGAAATGAATTGCCCTGCCATTTTACCCTAAATACGAATATCCAGAATGCTCCCTTTTTCGCCCGGCAACTTTTTCTCTTCCGGCTCTTCCTTTTTGCTCTCTTTTTTGTTGTCTCTTTCTTTTCCGGATTCCTGCTCTCTCTCCTCACTTTTCATACGTTGTTTAATGTCGACTTCTTCTGTTCGTATGTCGGTATTTACGGAGCTCGTTTCGCGTTGACGCTCCGCGGACATCTGCTGCTGCGCATTGAGAATCTGATTCTCCTGCCGGGTCAAGAAATTCTGCCGCTGTACTCCGGCTTCCTGTGTGCCTCTGACGGCAACCTGCATATCAATCGGACGTATCGACATAAAACCTCCTAGTACCCAATTGCAACCACTTCATTCTTTTCCCTCTTCAAGATGACATTCTGCATCTGATGTTTCACGAGGTACATGGAATTGCCGATTTTAACCCGCACACCCGGGAAAATATGGCCCGCTTTCAAACGAGAAGCCATGTAGCTGTTGGCAAGTTCCTGCAACATATTGAGACGAGAACGCCTTGTTTTCAGTCCGTTCTCCGTTTCATCATATTCTTTCTTTGTCTTTGACAGCAGGAGCTTGAGTTTTTCATTCTCCGGATTGAGTTTGAGTTTTGTTACAATGGTCTGCAAATCTTTTCCGAGTTTGTCAAGAGTATCCCCGGAATCCTTGATGTCCACAGCCAAATTCTTAATTTCATCGACCAAATCCGCATCGAGTCCGAGTTTGATATCGGTGACAACTTCCAAATCCGAGCCGATGACTTTCGCTTCAAAGTGACCCTTACAAAGCGTTTCTCCACCCATCAGCTGACCCTTTTTTCCGTTCAGTTTAATCGAGCCGTCACAACGTATTTTAGAAGACATCACGGTATTGGCTTCGATGTCCCCCTTCACTTTTAAATCCGCAGAATTGATAAAACCCGTAATCAAATTGCCTTTCACCTTGATATCGGAGCTGTTATGACCTTTGATTCCGCGTGAAATCATCAGGTTCCCGCCTACATCCAATACCGCTCCCTCGACAACTCCGGTGACGGTCAAATCACCTGTCGTCGTCACTTCATACCCGTCACAGATATTGCCGTTTACCACAATATTTCCGATAAAACTGAGATTGCCGGTCGCAATGCCGATATCTCCTTTGATCTCCATAACCGTTTCAACCGAAACCGTCCTTCCGTCAAAAGCAATACTTCCGTCGATATCCGAGATCAATCTCAATCCGTCTTCGCTGATTCTCGTGTTTTTTCCCTGCGCCAGAACCTTGTCCTTGCCGTCTCTTCCCTGAATATTTCTGCCGGTAACGGTGGTGCCGGGTTTTGCTTTGGTGGCCGGTTTCTTTTCGACGAGAACGCCGTCCTTCGAGACCGAACGCACAATTCCGAGATTTTTGAAATTCACGGTGCCGTCTTCGAGAAGTTCGGGCTTGGCTTTTTCTCCGATCGGGAATTTGTAGTCGAGTTCCGCATCGGAACCGTTTTCATGTCTGATTCCCTCCGCGACAGGATACTCCATCACGGATTGCAGCTCTATGACCTTCTTCACCGCATTGAAATCGATTCCGAAGACAACGGACTTTTCTTTCAAAGCATCCAGGACATCGCCTTCTTTTACTGAAGGTGCACCGTCTTCCCGTTCGATTGTCAGATATGCAGTATAGTAATCATTCGACAGATCTACCCGAATGATATTCTTTGCAACATTTTCCATTTTACTACCTGTAATCCTTTAATGCTATCTTCAGCTTTGTGATCGCCTTGGTATGAATCTGCGATATTCGAGACTCCGTAACTTCAAGGACTTCCGCAATCTCCTTATAGGTCAGTTCG
>JAUMXJ010000019.1 GCA_030529205.1 Bacillota bacterium
CGTGATGAGGCGCGTGCGGCGGATTCTATTGCCGAGAGCGGCATTCTGATATCAAATTTATCCCATATCTATGATGCGGGATCCGCTTTTGCCTCGCCCGCTATTGCGGATATCAATCTGGAAATCGGGTCCGGAGAATTGATCGGAATCATCGGCCACACCGGAAGCGGAAAATCCACATTGATCCAGCACATCAACGGTCTGCTCAAGCCGACATTCGGAAAAATCGTCGTGGCGGGTTTGCAAATCGCGGATGAAACGCAACCCAAAGGCGTTGAAAAAAAGCGGAAGAAAATCAGCAAAAAAGAGCTGGTCATCAGGCAAAAAAATGTAATCGAAATCAGAAAGAAAGTGGGACTTGTCTTTCAATACCCGGAGTATCAGTTGTTTGAGGAGACGGTTGAGAAAGATATTATGTTCGGTCCTTTGAATCTGGGAGTTTCCGAAACCGAAGCGAGGGCGCGTGTCAAGAAGAGCATGGAACAGGTCGGCCTCGATTACGACCTGTATGCGACGCGTTCTCCCTTCGAACTCAGCGGCGGACAAAAACGCAGAGTTGCCATCGCAGGGGTTCTCGCCATGGAGCCGGACGTGCTGATACTCGACGAGCCGACGGCAGGACTCGACCCGATGGGACGCGATGAACTGCTGAACGAAATACACAACCTGCATATGAATAACAGGACGACCATTCTCGTCGTCTCTCACTCCATGGACGATATGGCGCGCCTCGCGCAACGTATCCTGGTCATCAGCAAGGGCAGAATCGTGCTCGACGGAAGCCCGAAACAGGTGTTTTTCGAAGAAAAATTGTTGAAAGAAGTCGGCCTCGATGTGCCGGAGGTGTGCAAGACGCTTCGTCTGACGGGAGCGGGCGGCTCCGTCATCGACCCCGCGGCGGGAGTGGACGAGCTGGAACGTTGGGTGCGCAGTCGGGATTGGCGGGTGAAGGAGGAGAAGCATGCTTAGAGACATCACCATCGGACAATATCTGAATGTCGATTCCGTCGTTCATCGCCTGGATCCGCGTTCCAAGTTCCTTTCTTTGAACATCTTCATGATTACCCTGTTTATGATGCCGAGCATTTACAGTTATATTCCGGTTGCCCTCATGCTCGGTGCGACCATTTACGCGGCAAAAATCCCGTTCTCCAAAATCCTCAAAGGCTTGAAACCGGTCATGTTTCTGCTCGTGATTGCATTCGTGCTCAACATTTTCATGATCGAGGGAGAGGGAGACCCTCTTTTTCACTACGGAATCTTCCGGGTTTACATGGACGGGATACGCAGAGCGACTTACATGGCGCTCAGACTGATACTGCTCGTAGTCGGCACATCGGTTCTCACGCTTACCACCTCTCCGATTGAAATGACGGATGCGGTTGAGTATCTCTTAAAGCCCTTAAAAGTGATCAAGGTTCCCGCCCACGAAATTGCGATGATGATGACCATCGCACTGCGGTTTATTCCCACGCTTTTGAATGAAACGGACAAAATCATGAAGGCACAGATGTCCAGAGGTGCGGATTTTGAAACGGGAAGTATTTTCAAGCGGGCCAAGGCGATGGTTCCGCTCTTTATCCCCCTCTTCGTCTCCGCGTTCAGAAGAGCGGATGATCTCGCGGTTGCAATGGAAGCGCGTTGTTATCGCGGCGGAGTGGGAAGGACGCGGATGAAGATATTGAAGTTTTCTCCGCGCGATTACATGGTCATGTTGGCGATCTCACTGATTATGCTTCTCTCCTACTATGTCGGAGTCCTGTATCCGCTATAGTCGAGTCGCATTGCGATGCAAACACGGATAATACACATACGGAGCACAAAATGAAAAACGGAAAGCGAAACGACGGCATGCGGGGCAAACATGCCGAGGAGAAATGCGATACGAGAGCTGCGGATCATCTCAGCAACTATCTTCTGACCGTGGCGTATGACGGCTCGGGATTTTGCGGGTGGCAGTCGCAACAGAACGGAGGACGCACAGTCCAAGATGAGCTTACGCGCATTGCAAAAGCAGTGTTCAAGCAGGATGTAAAAATGGAGGCGTCGGGAAGAACCGATGCGGGAGTGCATGCGACCGGACAGGCGGTTTCATTCCTGATACACGCGAAAATCCGTCCGGATAAAGTAAAGCGTGTGCTCAATCATTCGCTGCCCGGAGATATCCGCATTGTCTCCGCACGTCAGGTGCCTATGGATTTCCACGCACGATACAACTCCGTCGGAAAGACCTATGTGTTTAAAATCATTCAAAGTCCGGATGTGGACGTCTTTCGTTCCAGATACTATCACTATGTCTCAAAGCCGATAGAACTTGAAAAAATGAGAAAAGCGGCCGCTTATTTTATCGGCACCCATGATTTCGTCAACTTCTCCGCAAGCAATCACGGCAAAAAATCGACGATTCGAACCATTCATACTCTGGAGATTTCCGAGTATGTCTTGCCGGCGCGGGAACAGCTCTGCGATGCGGCGGAGGGGTTTGGAGGCGATGTTCAGGATGATGCTCGGGAGAGCAGGGTGATAGAAATCAGAGTGAGCGGAAACGGGTTTCTCTGGAAGATGGTGCGGATGATTGCGCAAACACTGATCGATGTCGGAACCGGATCGATTGAAGCGAGCGCCGTCAAAGGCATGTTCAAGATGAAGAATCGCAGAAAAGAAGCGGCTCCGGCGTGCGGATTGTACCTCGAAGAAGTCGGATACGAGCTGTTGTAATGCAATGCATGATATATGGCAGAAGCCTTCAAAATATTCATTCTCCGATATTGATAAATATTTTTAACTGATATAAGATGGAAGTGTTCGTTTAGGAGGTCGGTATGAACAAACTAGGAATCAAGATAATGGCGGACAGTGCATCCGAAATCAGTGCGGAAAACGCTGCGAAATATGATATTGATATCATCCCGATGATTGTTACGGAAGGCGAAGTCGAGTACTTGGACGGCATCAATTTTTCTGCGGATGATCTGCTTCAAGGGCTTGTCGCGGGGCGGAAGTTTAAAACGGCACAGATTCCGTTGAATACGTACCTGGAACGATTCAAAGGATACGCACAGGAAGGTAGAAAATTGGTCTGCTTTGTCTTATCCTCAGGTTTGACCGGTTCTTATGAGACCGCTCTGATTGCAAGAAGTATGATCGTGGAGGAGTATCCGGGGGCGGATATTACGGTTATCGACTCCAATTGCGCCGCGCACGGATATGGACTTGTGGTGCTGGAGGCGGCGAGGTATCTCGCGGATTTTGCCGAGACGAAGGAAGATTTTCTGGAGTATGTGGAGTATTTGAAGAAACACGCCGTCCATCTTTTTACTGTGGAGGACATCGAGTATCTTTATCGCGGCGGAAGAATCAGCAGGACGCAGGCGGTAATCGGAGGTCTGCTGAATATCAAGCCGATTCTCGACGTCTCCCCGAAGGGCACGCTTCGCCCGATCGGAAAGGCGCGAGGAACGAAAAATCTGATTAAATCGTTGATAGAAGAGGCGAAAAAGCGAAAGGGAAGTACGGATCTCTCCTCACAAACGGTGTGCATATCATCCGGATTGGACACCGAGATTCAGGAAAATATCAAAGCGTTCTTTGAAAAAGAGTGCGGGGTAAAAGAGTTTATCATTCAAAAAATCGGGCCGACCATCGGAGCACACACAGGTCCATACATGTGTGCATTCTACTTCTTCGACGCCGAACTGAAAAGATAGAAGAACGATTGTGTTATAATCGGAGCAGCGGACAGCTGCTCTTTTTTTGTTTGCGCACTGTCTTGTATGAGGTGTTTATGGTTTTTGTCCACTTATCCGATCTGCACTTGGGAAAAATACTGTATGAGATGTCCATGTTAGAGGACCAGCAGTATATTTTGGAGCAGATTGTGCAAAATATGACATACGGGATGTGCCCTCCCGATGCGGTGTTGATCTCGGGCGACATCTATGACCGCAGCATTGCGCCCGCGGAAGCGCTCGTCCTGTTTGAATCATTTCTGCGTGCATTGATTGCAATGAAAATCAAGGTGTTCATCATCGGAGGCAATCACGATTCGGCGGAACGCCTTGCGTATTGTTCTTCCCTGATGACGGAGAACGGCGTATTCGTATCCGGGTCCATCTCGTCGATGACGGACGGAGACGGGTTTCGCTTATCGCGTCACGTCCTCGAGGATGAGTACGGTGAGGTGGATGTCTACCTGCTTCCCTATGTCAATAAGAAAATGGTGAGACATTATTTTCCCGATGATGAAATCCGCAATTGGACGGATGCGGTCGATATTTTGATTCGCAACGGCGGAGCTGACTTTTCGAGGAGATGCGTGATATTGGCACATCAGTATATTTCCGGGGCGTCTCCGTCGGATTCCGAGGAGCATCCGATCGGAGGGCTGGATGTGGTGGACGCAAAAGTGTTTCAAGGATTTGATTATGTTGCACTCGGACATTTGCACAGACCGCAACATATCGCAGGGCACAAACATATTCGGTACTGCGGCAGTCCGCTTCCGTATTCTTTTTCCGAAGCCGGGCACAAGAAAAGCATGACCGTTGTGCGTATGGGAGAAAATAAGGGGGATGTGGAGATCGACACGGTCGAACTCGTTCCGAGACGGGAAATGGTCGAATTGCGCGGATACTTCGACGAATTGGTGGAGAACGGTCGCGATGACGTTCGGAACCGGGATCACTACTATCGCATTGTTTTAAAGGACCGTGAAAATCTGCACAATCCGATCGGAAGACTGAGAAAGATTTACCCCAACATCCTGCTCTTGGAGTACGATGCAGCCGAGAGTCGCAACACGGGGGTGCCGGAGCTCACGGAATGTCGGAGACGGAACCCGTATGAATTGTTCGTTTCATTTTTTGAGAGTCAGAATCGTCGGGAGTTGAGCGAGACGCAAAAAGAGTACCTGCAGGAATTGCTGGAAAGTGTTTTCGAGGAGGATTGATTGAGGCCGATCAGAATGGAAATGGCGGCATTCGGGCCGTATATTGAGAAGTGTGAAATCGACTTTTCGCGGTTTGGCGAGAGCGGGCTGTACCTGATTACGGGGAACACGGGTTCGGGGAAGTCGACCATTTTTGATGCGATTACTTATGCGCTGTTCGATGATACGAGCGGGAGCGAGCGCAAAATCAATATGTTGATCAATCAATTCGTCAACGACGCCTCCAAGACATATGTGGAATTGGATTTTTTGTATGCGGAAAAGCGTTATCGTATTCGGAGAAAGCCGGCGTACAAGGTGTTGAAAAAAAGGCGGCGGATTCTTCCAAGAGGACGGAGAAGGATTTCTCCTCGAAAAAAGGGGAGGTTGATTTTTATGTGTACGACGAGAATCTGCAGGATTATGTCCCATATAAAGATCTCCACAAGGTCAGCGAAATCAATCAGGCAATCAGGGAACTTCTGGGGATGGATCGTCAGCAGTTTGTTCAAATCGCGATGATCGCGCAGGGGGAGTTTTTGAAGCTTCTCACCGCCACTTCGACGGAGCGGGCGGAGATTTTGCGGGGTATTTTTTCCACCGGGAAATATGCGGAGGTGGAAAGTCGGCTGAAGGCGGAGTGCAACAGGCTGAAAGACGGCATTCAGCTTTGTCGGAATGAACTCGACAGTGTGATACAGGGGTTGCATCAGGCGGAGATGACTTCGGACGGAGACTATGCGATGAATGTTTCAAGATTGTCCGAGGCGATACGGGACGGCCGGGTGCAGATGGAGCAGTATCAAGCCGATGCCGAACGCCGCAAGGCGGAGATGGACGGTCTGATTTCGGAGATTGCCGTAGCCGAAAAATTATCGGAGACGGAGAAGACATTGCGGAAAGAGCGTGAGCATCTGGAGGCGGCACAAGAGAAGCTGCCGGAAAAGGAGCGCGCATACTCGGAAAAGGGGCGTCTGGAAGAGCGGATTGAAGCCATTAAGGAGACGGTGATTGTCAAACGGGAAGGTCTTTTGAAATTTGATGAGCTGTCCGCCGATTTGGAATCCGAGCGAAAGCTGTGTTCGGAGATTCGGGAACAATTGGAAGATTGTAAAAGCAGGACGCGGAAGCAGGAGAAGCGGCTTCTTGAATTGAGACAAGAGGCGGAGGGGCTGGCACATGTAAACCAATCTCTGGACAAAGAATGTCGGGTGAAGGATGAGCTGGAGAGAAGGGCGAAGACTCTGTCCGAGGATTTGAACCTCGCGCTGGAATGTGCAAATTTGCTCGAAAAACATGAATCGTCCTATGCGGTATTCTGTTCGTTGGAGGAGCAGTGGAGCAGGGAAGAGGTGAGGGTTCAGAATTTGTATCGGGCGTACATGCATTCTCAGGCGGGAAGGTTGGCGCTGGAATTGAAAGACGGATTCCCGTGTCCCGTGTGCGGAAGTTTGCACCATCCGGATATTGCAACATTGCAGGATCACGCTCCCGGGGAAGAGGAGGTCAAAAAAGCGCAGGACGCTCTGAAGGAGTCCGTTCGACAGCTTCAGGATCAAAAAAACATCTGTGTGAAATGGAAGGGAGAGTTGGAAGCGGCAGAAAAAATACTCAGGCGCAATTTGGAAGAACGGGGACTCTCCTTCTCGGACGGAGAATTGTCCGGAGATAAAATGCGCGAGGTTTTGAACCGTTTGGAGAGTGCGCGTGCCGGCATCCGTGCGGATATCGTCGCGTCGGCAGTCCTGATTTCGGAGCTCGAATCCGCAAAAAACCGCGCAGAAGGGATTGAAACGGAGATTCGGGAATCCGAGCGTCTCTGTGTGGAGCTGCGCGGCAGGGTGATCGAGTTGTCCGCAAATCTTGCGGCTTCCGAAAAAAGTGTGGAAGCTGTGCTGCAACGGCAGGGGCGACTTCGGGAAACACTGGGGTTCTCGGATGCGAACGAGGCGAGAGGTGAAATCGCGCGTCTTGAAGAGGAGAAGCGCCTGCGGGAATCTGAACTCAAGATTGTCGTTGAGGAGTATGCACAGCTCAAGGATGAAATCAGCATCGCAAAGACCGCCGTTGAAACTTTGAGCAGGGAACTAGAGGGCAAGGAGCACAGGGACCTTGATACATTGTATGAAAGACGAACGGAAAAGAAAGCACAGCTGGAGAAACTCGAATCCGAGAAGACGACGCTCGAAAAGAATCTGCATGTCTACCGCCTCGCCCTCGAGCAGATGGGGCGAAAAGTCGAGGAGCTGGACGCGTTGGAAAAAGAGCTTCGATGGAAGAAAGAGCTGGCGGATACGGCAACGGGGTCACTCAGCGGTTCGGATAAGGTCGGGTTCGAGATGTATGCTCAGTTTGCGTATTTCGAGAGGGTGCTGGAACGGGCGAACGGAAGACTTTTTCGGATGACCGGAGGGCAGTATCGGCTTGAACGCGTTCAAAGCGACGATGCGTTCGATATCGGGAAGGGCGGCAGGTCCAAATTGGGATTGGACTTGGCGGTCATGGATTTTCATACCGGAGAGAAGCGCAGTGTCAAATCTTTGTCCGGAGGAGAATCTTTTATGGCATCCTTATCGCTGGCGCTCGGAATGTCGGACGAAGTGCAGTCCGGAGCGGGCGGTGTTCACATAGATACCCTTTTTGTGGATGAGGGGTTCGGGACTTTGGACGAGCAGACGCTCTCCAATGCGATGCGCGTATTGTCGGAACTCTCCGCCGGAAACCTGCTTGTGGGGATTATTTCCCATGTGGGCGAATTGAAAAAGAGAATCGACAGGCAAATTTTGGTGAGCAAAAAAAGAGACGGGGGCAGTACCGTCTCTGTAATCGTAGATGCCGTTTAATGCAATGCTGTGTCCCGTGCGGGCGGCGAATGCTGTGTCCCGTATGCGGTGCCGAACGGGGTGCCGTGAGTATGCCGATGCTTACGGTTTTTTGATATCGTACGGCCAGCTGTTGATTCCGCCGAAATCGTAGACCTTGGTATATCCCATTTTAATCAGCTTGTTTGCGGCCTGAGCGCTTCTGTTTCCGCTTCTGCAGTAGAGCAGGATGGTCGCGTCCTTGTCCGGAAGCTCCGCAGGAGGGGTATCCCCGATGCTCTCGTTCGGAATCAGGACGGCATTCGGGATAAACCCGGTCTTATACTCCGCCTCCGTTCTGACGTCGACAATAATCACTTCCTGATTTTTCATCATTTCATATGCTTCTTCCGCCGTAATCTTGGTATACACGCCTGTACCGCCCTTCTCTTCCGTATTTTCCGATGAAGTGCTCGATTCGCTGCTCTTTCCGGTGTCGAGTGTACTGTTCGTCTGCTGTGATACTTCGGAATTTCCACATCCCCACAGACTGAATACTGACGCCAGTACGACAATCCATGCGATGACGGTTCTCTTATTCATAAATCCTCCAATGTTCAGATTTTTTTGCTACTCTATCATAATAATACGATTGCACACAAAAGCAATGTTTATATTTTAATATTCCCCCCGTTCTTATGTGCAAACTTTAGAAAAAAGGTGAATTAATTTCAAAATGCTTGACATATCCTCGTGTTCCGTTTAATCTTACTTGTGAAAATGGCGTTGTTTTATGAGTGTGCGTTTCTCATTCACATGTGAGAGGAACCCGTTCATAAGCTTTCGCCTATTACAATAGGGGGGGTAGATGCTGCGGCATCAAGTTTTTCATGAAAGAGAGTTATGTTGATATTATCAAGCTCAGGAGATCCATATTTTCTGAGATTGCCAGAATTGCTTATGAGGACGAAGATCTTCGTATGCTCGAGAAGTCGGTCTATCGTATTATGCCCGGCGAAGTCGGAAATTTTAGAGACAGTATCTTCAAGGAGCGTGCGATTGTAGGGCAAAGACTCAGAATGGGACTGGGTTTGAACCATCATAAAGCAGATGAAATGCGCAGTATCACCGAAGGAATTGAAGAAATTGACGTGGATTCCATGTTCTATGAAACCCCGCTCGTGGATGTCATTTCTTTTGCGTGTGAGGCATGCCCTACCGCAGCTTACTATGTAACGGATCAGTGCAAGAAATGCTATGCACATCCTTGTATCAATGTCTGCCCGGTCGGTGCAGTCTCGATGGGCGAGACAAGAACCATAATCGACACGAAGAAATGTATCAAGTGCGGAAGGTGTAAGAACACCTGCCCGTATTCCGCAATCATCAACTATGACAGACCGTGTGCAAGTGTCTGCGGTGTAAAGGCGATCGGAAGCGATGAATACGGAAGAGCGAAAATCGATCACGACAAATGTGTCTCATGCGGAAGATGCATCACTCAATGTCCGTTTGCGGCAATCACCGATAAAACACAAATTTATCAGCTGATCAAGTCGATCAAAAACGGGGACAAGGTCTATGCGATGTTGGCTCCTTCGTTCGTCTCGCAATTCGGGCCGAAAGTAAAACCGATGCAGATTGTGGAAGGTCTCACTCAGCTCGGATTCAAGGGCGTAATCGAAGTCGGTCTCGGTGCGGACTTTACGACATTGCACGAGTCACGCGAGTTCGTCGAAAAAGTTCCTCACGAAATTCCGTTCATGGCGACCAGCTGCTGTGCATCCTGGTCCATGATGGTGGAAAAAATGTTCCCGGAACAGTACAAGTTCATCTCTCATTCTCCGTCTCCGATGATCGAATCCGCGAAGTACCATAAGAGGGTGGAACCGGATGCGAGAGTCGTGTTCATCGGACCTTGTGTTTCGAAGAAAGCGGAGGCGATGCGCGAGTCCGTAAGAGGGTATGTGGATTTTGTCATCACATTTGAAGAACTGATGGGAATGTTTGTCGCGAAGGGAATCGATTTGGAATCTCTGCCGATGAGCCGTGCGATCGAGGACGACGCTTCCGCAACCGGAAGAGGATATGCAGTGGCAGGCGGCGTTGCCGCAGCCGTGAAGGACGCGATTCTGCGCATCGATCCGACCAGAGAAGTGAAGATTGAAAGCGCACAGACGCTTCAGGACTGTGTGAAGCTGATGCAGCTTGCGAAGGCGGGTCAGAAGAACGGGTACCTGATCGAGGGTATGGCGTGTCCGGGAGGATGTATCGGCGGCC
This sequence comes from Bacillota bacterium, assembly GCA_030529205.1. Taxonomy (GTDB): domain Bacteria; phylum Bacillota; class Clostridia; order Peptostreptococcales; family Acidaminobacteraceae; genus JAUMXJ01. The sequence goes on from JAUMXJ010000019.1 coordinate 10,009, forward strand.
CGGGAACCATTTCGTCGCTTACCAAAGTACGCAAGGAAGTGACAAAGTTCATGGGTGAGAGTAAGTACGAGTCTCCGTTTGAGAACGAGTACATCGAAAAAACATTGCGTGAAAAGGAATTCTCGGTCGAAGAAAGCCTGTAATATATTTCATTTACATATAAAAAAGTCGTATGTCATTGAACTTACGACTTTTTTTTGTACAATTAATGGAGATGTCTGTTACATTGATAGACAGAGGAATTAGCGGAGGATTTCATGGAGTCGTGGGAGCTTTTGGATTATAAGCGGGAAAAAACGGGAGAGTATATGGAGAGAGGAGCGCAAATGCCTCCTCATCGGAAACATCTCGTTGTTCATATCTGCATTTTTAATACAAGAGGAGAAATGTTGATCCAACAGCGACAGCCGTTCAAAAAAGGCTGGTCCGATCTATGGGATTTTACCGTGGGCGGAAGCGCCGTCGCCGGGGATACCAGCCAGCAATGCGCACAACGCGAGCTGGAAGAAGAACTCGGAATCAAGCACAGCTTTGAGGGCGTCTGTCCGCATCTCACCTTGAGTGCCGACCGCGTTTTTGACGACATTTACATCGTCGAAAAGGACATCGACCTCGAATCGCTCACGCTTCAAAAAGAGGAAGTGCAGGCGGTGAAATGGGCGAGCAGAGAAGAAATCGACGCCCTGCTCGACGCGGGAAAATTTATTCAATATCATAGAAGTCTGATCGATTTATTGTTCTATTTTAAGGATTGTAGAAGCCCGTTTACATCCAAAGACACAACGATTCCGACGAAAATGGGGTAGGACATGGGAAATATAAAGTCAAGAGAAGCGAGACCTACCAGCGGGAACGGATTGATACGCCTGCTGCTCGTCGGGTTTTCGGTGATACTGGAAGGTATTGTTCTGCTGAGCGGGGTGGCGCTGTTCAATGAATATGCGCCGTGGATTGCATTCGGAATCCGCGTTCTTTCCCTCTTTCTCGTGCTGGGAATATACGGACAGAACAAGACGGCGTCCATACGTATGACTTGGATTATTGTGATTCTGGTCGCTCCTCTGATCGGGGTGACTCTATACGGCCTGATCGGAATCAGCGGTTCTACCAGAAAGATGCGGAGACGATTTGAAGCGGTGAACGAGATGCTTCTGCCGCTTTTGCCCGAAAATTCGGAGATTTCGGATGAGCTGGAACAAAGGGATCGCGCCGCGTACAATATCGCGTCGTATGTGAAAGAGTATGCGGGATTTCCCCTGTATCGCGGAACACAGGTGCGGTACTTTTCCGAGGCGAGCGATGCGCTTGAATCCATGCTCGCATCACTCGCGAAGGCGGAGCATTTTATTTTTATGGAATATCACGCGATTGAAGATGCGGAATCTTTTCGCAGAATCGAAAGTGTCCTGGTCGATCGTGTGAAGCACGGTGTAGAAGTGCGATTGTTCTATGACGACGCCGGCAGCATTCTGTTTATTAATACGGATTTTGTCGAAAAAATGGAGGCTTTGGGAATCAAATGCCGCGTCTTCAATCCGTTTTCTCCCGGAATGCGGCTCTTTCTTCACAATCGCGATCACAGAAAAATTACGGTGATA
>JAUMXJ010000020.1 GCA_030529205.1 Bacillota bacterium
ATCCCCGCAAGTCGCACCGCCCATGTTCACGATAAACCCGCCGTGCTTGTCGGATACTCTCGCTCCGCCGATCTGATACCCTTTCAGTCCCGCTTCATCGATCAACTTACTCGCAAAATGATCTTTCGGCCGCTTAAACACGGAGCCCGCCGAAGGATATTCCAAAGGCTGTTTGGCGCTCCGCTTCGCACCGATTTCATCCATGCGCTCTTTGATAATCGTCCGATCGCCCTTCTCAAGCTTGACACAGACACGGGTTACAATCCAATTCATCGTTTGCGCCTTGGAGTAACGATATCCGAAGAACGATTCATCCGGGTGGACGACAAATACTTTCCCTTCGGCGTCGACATATTCAATCCACCGAATAATATCCTTCATCTCCCCGTTAAAAGCTCCCGCATTCATATATGCGGCACCGCCTACCGTTCCCGGAATACAGTGTGCGAACTCGATTCCCGTCAGAGAATGCTCAAGCGCTTTTAAAACCAAGGTCGCCAGGAGCATACCCGCACCTACGACAATCTCCCCGTCCTCGTGAATTTGAATGTCACGCAATTGATCCCCGATCCATATAATCGGAAATTCGATTTCTTCATCCGGCATCAGGACATTGGATCCATTTCCGAGAACGAAGTACGGCTGCCCCGCTTTCCTGAAATCGCGCACAAGCGCGGACACCTCTTCCGTGCTCTTGGGAAGAAAAACATGTTTTGCAACACCGCCAATCTTGAATGTCGTCAGATCTGACATTTTTAAATCGTGCCTGCACTCAATATCAGATCTATACTTTGAAGACATGATTCGCTTCTTCTCCTTCAGCTAATGTTGTCATATTGTTGTTTTCATCGACCACGACTATATTCGGCTTATACGCACGCGCTTCTTCCGGCGTCATCATCGCATACGCCATGATAATGACCAGATCGTCTTTCTGCACCATGCGTGCCGCGGCACCGTTCAGGCATATCACCTTGCTTCCGCGCTCGCCGGTGATGGCGTAGGTTTCGAATCTGTTTCCGTTGTTGATATCGACGACATGAACCAGTTCCCCTTCGATAATGCCCGACGCCTCCATCAAATCCAAATCTATTGTCACGGAGCCGATGTAATTCAGATTTGCATCCATAACCCTCGCTCTGTGAATCTTACTCTTTAACATATTTAGATACATTGCCCGTCAATCCTCGCTCTATTATCAATCAGTCGTGTCTTTCCAAAAAAAGCCGCAATTGCAATCATATAATCCCCGTCCGTCACATCCAGATCCTCCAGGGTGGCCGGATCCACAACGGCGACATAGTCCACCTTGCCGCCCGCCGCTTCTATTGTCTCCGCTATCGTTGTCTTCACATTCGCAACCTTCGCTCCGCGTTCCAGCGCCTCCGTTGCGGCAAACAACGAGCGGGAGATGGAAAGTGCATTTTTTCGCTCCGCATCCGAAAGGTAGGTATTTCTCGAACTCAGCGCAAGTCCGTCCTCCTCCCTCACGATCGGACAACCCACAATTTCCGTGCCGATCAGAAGATCCTTTGTCATCCTTTGAATGATGGCGAGCTGTTGTGCATCTTTTCTGCCGAAAAATGCATAATGCGGCTTTACAAGGCAAAGAAATCTGGATACCACATTGGTCACGCCGTCAAAATGAGTCGGTCTTGTCTTTGCACAAAGTTTTCGGGTGATGTCCGAATGCAGGACAATATCCGTGGCATTCCCCTCCGGATAAATCTCCTTCACTGTAGGGACAAAGACAATATCCGCACCGGCTTTTTCGAGCATCTCCAAATCGCGTTTTTCATCGCGCGGATAGCTTTCAAAATCCTCGTTCGGCCCGAATTGCGTCGGATTGACAAAAATCGTCACGACGGTGATATCCGTCACATTCCTGCTTTTTTCCACCAGGGAGAGATGCCCCCTGTGCAGATACCCCATCGTCGGAACCAATCCGATCTTTTTTCCTGTATGATTGCCGAGCTCCCGTCTGAGCGCATCGGCCGTTCTGATTACCAGCATATTCATTTCCTTATTCTTTCATTCGTTTACAACTGTCATGATGTATACAGCTTTTCCAATACTTCGTCCGAAACAGAGAATGTGTGCTCCTTCGCCGGAAAGACGGAATTTTTCACTTCCGTCGCATACCGGGTGAATGCCTCTACCGTCACTTGCCTGAGCTCCGCATAATGTTTGACAAACTTCGGCGACATATCGGAAAACAATCCCAACATATCCTGAAGAACCAATACCTGACCGTCACATCCCGCTCCGGCTCCGATGCCGATCGTCGGGATTCCTACGGACTGCGTAATTCTCGCCGCCAATTTTTCAGGCACGCCCTCGATGACGATGGAAAAACATCCCGCCCGCTCCAACGCTTTCGCATCCGCAATCAATTGCCTTGCCGCCTCGACATCCTTTCCCTGCACCTTGAATCCGCCGAATGCATTGACGGACTGCGGCGTAAGCCCGATATGTCCCATAACGGGAATTTGCGCGTCCACAACGGCTTTCACTTTTTCCGCTACCGATTCTCCGCCTTCCAGCTTAACCGCATTGGCTCCCGTTTCTTTGATCAACCTTCCCGCATTGGCAATCGCCTGTTCAACACTGACTTGATACGACATAAACGGCATATCCGCAACCAGAAACGGCAACTTCGCACCGCGTCGGACCGCACGGGTATGATGAATCATCTCCTCCATCGTCACCGCAAGCGTATCCTCGTATCCGAGAACCGTCATCCCCAGCGAGTCTCCGACAAGAATGACTTCAATCCCCGCTTCCTCCACAATCTGCGCATAGGTGTAATCGTATGCCGTAATCATCGTAATCTTTTCGCCCGTTTCTTTACAGCGTTTGAAATCCGTCGTCGTAAACTTTTTCATTGTTCTCCCCCTTTCTGAAGAAGCGCCAGAATTTCTCGTTTCTTTGACTCGGATGCACGGGAAAGCACAAGTGCACGGCGGGACAGCAATGCATAGAGTTCCGAAATATCTCCCTGAGAGACATCCTGAGAGACATGTTGTTCAAAAGATTTGCTTTCTTCCGACATAGCGGACAGGGTGTCCACATGTTTCTTTACCACCGCGCCGTCTCCTCTCGCAACAGGTCCGGTCAAAGCGTTCTTTATCCCCAGCGTCTTCATATTCGTGATGGCGGAATCTATGAGCGGCCACAATACAGTTTCATCATCAATCCCGATTTGCCTGAGGATTTCGTTCGCCGCGTCCATGACCGGAACGATCAGGTTCGAAGCAATCACAGCCGAAGCGTGATACAGAACCTTATGCTCCGGACGAATATGAATCACTCTGCCGAATTCACCTGCAAACCTGTCTATCTCGGGGGAACAATGACCTTTGTAGATTTCAAGTGCAAATGTGGTATCGGACAAATCGGGTTCAACTTTTGCAAAAGCACGAAGCGGATGCAGCGAAAACAGCTCCGAAAACTCTCCTTTGATTTCGTCTGCGGCAAGTGCCCCGCTCATATGAAAGGCGTACTTATCTTTTCGTGATAAGGACTTTGACACTTCTGCAATCGCGCTGTCGGTCACGACAAATCCTATCACATCGCACCAGTCCAACAGGTCATCCACTGAAACGAAAGTAAGCGCTTCGATATCATCGATATATCGTTGCGCCGCACTCAAATTTCTTCCGCAGTAACCTATTTCATAGTCCTTCTTCTTCAGGTGATACCCGATGCTGAGAGCCACTTTCCCGGTACCGAAGATTCCTACCTTCTTAATCGCCTTACTCACTAAGACAATATTATCACATATTTCACTATTATTTACCAGAGAATGCGTCCAAGAATAATTGTCTCTTCTGCGGGATGACGGAGGACATTTCGGCAATTTGATTGATGGCGTTCAGATCGAAACACTCGGCTACTTTCAAGATTTCCATCAGTGATTTTCCAAGCGCGTACAAATCCGCCGCACGTCCGTCGACACAACCTCCCAATACAATTTCGGGTGCGGTGTACTTATCGGATTGACCGCTTCCCGTGCACTCCAACAGATTGGTCGAGTAGCCGAACCCGACAAATTGAACCGAATAGTCGTCATCTATAATGATTTTATTCGGATTGATGCTTCCGTGCCAGATCCCCGAGGTATGAAGCCTCTCGAGAGCGAGCAATGCGGAGGCGAGAAGTGAATCCATATTCTCCGCCAGCTTTGCGCACATTTTGGGGGAAGCCAGCCAGTCGGTCAAAGGTCTTCCCGCATGACGATGGAGCATCATCAAAACCCCGTCCTTGTCGATGGAAAAATCAATCAGCGAAGAATGCGACATGCTTTGATACGCTTTGATTTCGTTAATTCCTTTTTCAAGCTCCGCGTGCTTGACCGCAATCTGATACCCGGTGTTTTTGTTTTCCATAAAGACGATGTCTCGATAAACCTCGGATGCCTTCGTGTAATTTTTTAGATCCATAAACCTCCTCAATGGCAATTTTTACAGGGAGTATAGCCCTTTTTCTTCGCCTCTTCCCGTTCCATGCCGAATTTCGACTTTCTCAGATGAAAACATGTTCCTTCGTGGTACCTTTCCCCCGTTCTCGTGACATAGACGATTTCTTTTGTAAAATCAATCCCGTCCGACATGTGGATACCGCCCGCCGGCAGCACAATGCGTTCCTCCCCCCGAAATCCTTTTAATACGGGACGGTATTGAAACTCCAGCTTCAAAAAACCGTAATCGTCAACGGAAGCGGAAACCCCGGAGTACCCGCACATTCTTCCCGCTTCCAATCTTCGGGAATAATCCGCACTTGCGGCGACAAGGCAGGTGGAAAGATTCAAACGAGGGGCGGAAGCCAAAGAGCCGTAGACACTTGAAACAAGATCCTTGGTGTGCAATGCTTCCCAATCAGAGTCGTCCGAAGCGATGACCGATATAAGCGCACCCAGGAGTGTCACCAGAATGACAATCGATATCCCGAGTGTGACCGCGGCTTCAAGCGCCACACTGCCCCTACGCCCTCTAATCATACGCATTCTCATATCGAATCAGACTTTTCCTCTGTGTAAACAAGGATTGTGAACGATACTCCACACACAGGGCATGCCCGACCGAAAAATCTTTAAGCCCGTACTTTCCTCCCGACGATTTTTCAACACTTGCATTGACCAAGTGCATGGAACGAAGAATAATATCCTCTTCGCGTTGAAGAAAAACCAACACACGCAGATAATCTTTATATTCCAAACCCTCTTGATTCATCTTCAACTTCGACTGTCTGCCCTGAAGAAAATCATCCGAATGCAGCCCCCAATCCTTCTCACTCTTGAGGAGCGGCACCTTCCCGCCTTCGATTAATACGGAGACATCTTGATAGCTTTCCGCCAAGACCGATATCCCATACGCTATTGTCTTTGCAATCCACCCGAACGGATCCGATATCGGGCTTAGGAAGGCATCCAACTCTTTCTTGAAATCCGTTCGAAAAAAAGTAATCAAGTTCGGGACCGCACGCAGCTCCGCAATTTGAACCCTTACCTCGCTCAAAGCAGCCGCTCCGAACGGTTGTCCCGATATGATGTATTCCAACTCTCCTGTGAATGCCCTGTGATCAATCGAGCCGTCCTTCCGATAACAGCTCATCACTTGCACACACCACTCGACAATTGCGATTTTTTCAAGGAAACTGTCGCTCTCAAACGGCGTATCAATCACAAACTCCTGCACATCGAGCATTTCTTCTTCGCGTACGGGCGCATCGAATATGTCCTTCAATCGTTTCAGCCCTTTTTTTATTTTGCCGACGAGCTTGGAAAAAGCTCCCCGGCTCACTTTTGCACCTTCTCTTTGCAAAAGCTTGTCCAGCTCCGCTTTTGCGATTGCGTGCTTCCTGTCCGCCTCCGCCATTTGTTCCGTCAGCGCTTCAATGCGTTCTTCCGCCTCTTTCACCGCTTCCGGGGAAATCCCTTCCGTTTTCAGAACGGATTCCAGACGCTCTATTTCTTGAAAACATCGCTCCGCACAGTTAAAATGCTCCTCTATTTCGACAAGGTATTCTTCCACTTCACGCGCGTAGCGCATCGCCTCCGCGGTGATATCCCGATACTTTCGCTCCGCCTGCAGCAATGTCTCCCGGACGCTTGCACGGAGTTCTTCAAACTTTTCAAGACCGTCCAGAATCTCCGCCTTGCACTTGTCAAACTCACCGTCCCGCACCGCAATGTTCCCGTTCAGATTTCGAATATGCTCTTTCAACATGCTGATATCACGCGTCTTTGTCATTTTTTCGATTTCTTCGGGAATTTCAATAAGATTCGCAACGACTTCCATCTTTCTTTCTATCTGATCCAGTTTTTTTGTGAGCTTCTTTTGTAAACCGTCCACCCCGATTTTCTTCAAGAGTTCGTCATATACCCCTTTCGCCGCCAGGTGCATTGCGGATTTTACCACCGCATCCCGAAATATCCGCGGACGGTCCAAAGTCAGAGAAGAAGCGGATGCCGTGCTCCTGTAGCCGTTCGCATCCATGTACAGCTCCAGACTCTCCGGCATTGTGCCCATCTCCAATCCCGCTACCAATCGATACTCCTGTTTCAGGTATGCATTGTACCGCGACAAATGAGCCTCACTCACCGCACTCACAATTTTCAGCGCCTTCTCATCCTGATAGCGGAGAAACAGGCAGTCGTACAGCTTTAAACCTGCCACAAGAATAATCGGAATGACGATAACGAGAAAAAACGAAACAGAACCTTTTTTCTTTTGTATCATGCGACGCATTCAGTCACCGAATAATAGAGAATACAAGAGTCTGCTTGGCTTGAAATAAGAAAACGCGCGTTTCTTTCCTCTATAGGACAGCAGTTTTCCTGTGAGGCGAATGCTCTCCTCTACAGTGACGCGCCCTCGATATCCGTTGATTTCCGTACTTTCTCTTTGCGGAACACTCAATAGAAAGGTGACGCCTTCTTCATAGTCATAAAATGCTTTTTGTGAAACCAGACAATAGGAGGATAAAAAACTTGCGAGAATCAAAATAATAAGCGGAAAAACAATGACTGCTTCAATCGTCATACCCACCTCCGGAATATGATGATTATACCATAAATTCCATAATTTTACAATCTGTAGACAGATGCATCATACAATAATTTGAAGATTCGCCTCTCCGACCAGCTCTTTCAGTTCCCGCATCCGACTCTCTCCAATCTCATACGAGCCGTCAAGACGAAGTTTGCGCCCGCTCTCTTTGAGAACGAAGCGGACTTCAAATATGTCTTCCCCTTCTCCGTCATATCCGAAAGCCGCCAGAAGTGCGCTCGCTTTTTCGAATTTGATCTTGTCGTGCTTGGAAAAAGACACTTCGAGCGTCTTACACATTTTTTCCTCTGCTTGCCGTTTCGGCTCCGCATGTTTACGGGAAGCTTCCGTATCCTGCACACGCAAAGACGCACGCGGGATGCGATTTACATCCGTCATCCTGCGCACAAGTATATTCGGTTCTCTCCCGTCGCTCGCCTGTACCGTGCCTTCGAGATATACGATGTCTTCTCCGCCATACATTTTATACACCTGCGGGAAGATGACGGCTTCGATCTCCGCGTCTCCGTCATCGCAGACGAAGACAGCCATGAGATCTCCTTTTTTCGTATACTTTTCGGTTCTTTTCGCAATGTATACAATCCCCTTGTAAAACTTGCCGTCAACCGCATCCCTCTCCTCCTCCATCAGCTCGGAAAAGCTCATATTGGAATGTTTTTCGATGAGGCTTCGATAAGTAACAAGCGGATGATCGCTGAGATACACACCGAGATAATCTTTTTCGTACGCACCCTTTTCTTCGGCGGAGTATTCGCGTGCCGGGAACAGCGGTGGTCTCGGTATTGCTCCGGAGCTGAAAAAATTCAGCTGATTTTCACCGGTCTGACGTCTTTTGTCGGCTACATACTTTAAAATTTGCTCATACTGCCCCATCAGCTGCGTCCTGGTGTTTCCGAAGCAGTCAAATACCCCCACCTGAATGACGGTTTCGATTTGATTTTTCCGAAGTTCTGAGGACGGCATGCGCTCCGCAAAGTCGTAGAAATCCTGAAACGGCCCGTCTTTTCGACGCTCTTCCACCGCCTCCGCAAAACTTTCGCCGATATTTTTAATCGCGACAAGAGACCAGCGGACGGCATCTCCCTCGATGGCAAAATCCGAGCAACTGTGGTTGATGCAGGGAGGGAGCATTTTAATTCCCATTCTTTTGCATTCATTGATGTACTTCACCAGCAGATTTTTATAGTGAATAACGCTGGTGAGCAAAGCAGCCATGTACTCAAGCGGATAGAATGTCTTCAGGTATGCGGTGCGGTATGCCAAAATCGAATAACCCACGGCATGTGTCTTGTTGAATGCATAATTGGCAAACTCCGTCAAATCTTCAAACAGCGCCGCGGCCTTTTCTTTCGGTATTCCGTTTTTAGCTGCGCCCTCGATGAATACAGGTTTTTCCTGCTCCATTATATGCCTTTTCTTCTTGGACATCGCATTTCTGAGCACATCGGATCTGCCGTATGTATACCTCGCAAGATTCCTCGCAATGGTCATCACCTGTTCCTGGTAGATGATGACTCCGTTTGTCTCGTCCAAAATCGGAGCGAGCTCGGGGATGTCGTAGTGAATCCGATCGGAATCTTTGTTTTTCAAATATCGATCGATGTTCTGCATCGGACCGGGACGATAAAGGGAAATGGCCGCCACAATATCATCCAGTTTACTCGGTTCAACTTCCTTGATAAAGCGTCTGAAGCCCGTGGACTCCAGCTGAAACAGCCCGACAGTATGCCCGCTCTGCAGCAGTTTGTACACTTCGGGTCTCTGTTCATCAATCTTGACTTTGACGCCCTTTCTCTCCTCAATGCGTCTGAGGGCGTGTTTGATGACGGAGAGTGTGCGAATGCCGAGAAAATCCATTTTCAACATCCCCAAATCCGCAAGTGCCCCCATGGTATACTGCGTGGCATATCCCTGACAGAGCGGAACATACTCGCTGACCGGTTCTTCTGTAATCACAACCCCCGCAGCATGCGTGGAAACATGTCGCGGGATGCCTTCGAGTTCCATGGCATACCCGTACAGAATCTCCAGCTCGGGATTCTCCTCCAGAACTTTTTGTACTTCCGGGATCACTCTCGCATTTGCAAGCGATACAAAAGACGGAATGGCACGCGCCAGTCGATCTACCAGGAAGGACGGCTCTCCGAGTACGCGCCCGACATCCCGCACCGCAGCACGCGCCGCAAAAGTTCCGAAAGTGGAGATATTGGAGACCCTGTCGCTTCCGTAGAGATGCCTTACATACTCTATTACTTCGGAGCGTCGCTCGTCTTCGAAATCCACATCGATATCCGGCATCGTTACCCGCTCGGGATTCAGAAAGCGCTCAAAAATGAGGCGATGCTCGATCGGATCCACCTCGGTGATGTCGAGAAGATAGGTAACCAGAGAGCCTCCTGCAGAACCTCTGCCCGGTCCGACCGCGATTTCCATCTCGCGCGCCGCGGCGATAAAATCCTGTACAATCAACATGTAGTCGGCATACCCCATCTCGTATATAATGCCCAGCTCGTACTCCAGACGGGACACCACCTCTTCCCGCGGATGCCGAAGCGCACCGGATGCGAACTTGGCATTCATTTTTTGATAGCAGAGCTCTCTTAAATCCAGGTCCTTTGTGAACTTCGGCAAATGCTTGCTCTCAAAATCGAACGCAAATGTGCATGCATCCGCAATTTTCACCGTATTTTCAATCGCTTCCGGGCACCCCCCGAATATCTCCCACATTTCCTGCGGGCTTTTCAGATAAAATTCGTCGGACGGAAATTTCATTCGATCGGGATCGGACAGCTGTTTATTGGTCTGAACGCAGAGCAGGACATCATGAGCCTTGGCATCGCGCTTGTCCACATAGTGCACATCATTGGTCGCCACGACAGGGATTCCGGTCTCCCCTGAGATATAGAGCATCCCGCGATTGATCAGACGTTCCTCCGCATCCCCGTGATCTTGCATTTCGAGGTAAAAACGATCCCCAAAAATATCGCGAAGACCGAGCGCCAACTCCTTCGCCTTTGTCACATCACCCGATGCCAAGGCGGCGGAGACGGAACCATACCGGCATCCGGAGAGACAGATGATTCCCTCGGCGTACTTCCTGAGCACATCCAAATCCACACGTGGTTTGTAATAAAAGCCTTCGATGTATCCGATGGAGCAGATTTTGCTCAAATTTCTGTATCCGACGGTGTTTTTTGCCAACAGAATCAGATGGTTCCGCTCTCTCGACTGGGAGAGCATGCCGTCCGGGCAGGTGTAGATTTCACAACCGATAATCGCCTTTATGCCGTGTTCCTGTGCGCGCTTATAAAACTCGACCGCACCGAACATGGATCCGTGATCGGTGATTGCCACGGCCTTCATACCTTTTTCTTTTAATGACAAAAACAGCTTATCCAGACGGGCAAACCCGTCCAATAAGCTGTATTCCGTATGCAGATGCAAATGCACAAAATCCATCATTCTACCACTAAATCTTCCCAAACATACAGGACGATATCAATCAATTCCCGATCAAATTCAGGTGTTGTCGCATCAATATAAGACGAAAACTTCGGAATGGTCCTGTGAAGTTTAAGCGTTTTCAAAGGTTCAACCTTATCCACCGGCGTGTTTTCGTAGTATACGGTCATCAAACCCGTTGTAACCAATCCCGCCTGCGATGACGGAGACAGGAGTTCCGAAAGTGTCACCATGGCACCCGCTTTATTCTCCGAATTAAACGGAATCACCCCGACTGTGGTATATGTCCCGACAGGCCTCAGCACAAAGCAGTTCGTGGAATCCGGATACTCGTACTCTTTGACTTTTTCCCCGACGCGCATATAATCCATACTCATGGAAAAATAAGTCTTCTTATCGGTAAACAATTGCTCGATATTGGTGGGATACGTCAAACCGGCATCCATAATGTTTGCCCGTATATTCACAAGCGGTTGCAGGGCTTCCCTGACCTCTCTTTCAAACTCCTCCAGGTTTCTGCCCGGTTTGACATAGGGTTCCATATTGACTTTCTCCGCCACCAGACCGAGAAGAAACGCTTCTCCTTCCTTCGTATAACGAGGATCGGGATAGGTTGCATATCCCTTCAGTTTTGAAATGGTATCGAAGACTTCGTGGTAGGTCTCGGGACTGTCGTAGAAAATATCGGTGCTGTAGAGAAATGTCAACATATCTCTTCCGATCGGAACGAAGGATCCTTCGTTTTTAAACGTATCTCTGTACTGAAAAGAAAGCGCGTCGCGATCAATCAGTCTCGCCCCCGGAAGCTTATCCACAAAAGCACTGTAAATCAGCCCGAGCTTTTTGAATGTGCCGAACCCTTCTCCATCAAAAATGATGATGTCGTAACTGCCCGGAACTCCCAAGTTTCGATCTTGAAGCAATTTTTCATCGGTCAGCTGCTTGGTGATTTTTTCCATGGTGGTCTCTTTTACGACCAGACGCACCCCGTATTCATCCTTCAAACGCCTTCTAAATGGCCCTTCAAGCCATTTTTTCAACGCCTCGTTCTCTTTGACCAGGC
>JAUMXJ010000021.1 GCA_030529205.1 Bacillota bacterium
TGTCAGCGTCAAAAGTCTGTCAGCTTAAATCGGCACCCGACTTTTGCAGCATGCGGCGGTAGACCTGAGATTTTTCGAGCAGATCCTCATGTCTTCCCTCCGATTCGACGCGGCCGTTCTCCAATACGACGATCTTATCCGCTCCGCGCACGGTTCTCATACGATGTGCGATGACGACGACGGTTTTATCGCGGGTGAGCTCGGAAAGCGCCGCCTGAATCAGGCTTTCGTTCTCCACGTCGAGCGATGCGGTCGCCTCGTCCATCAGGATAATGGGAGCATCTTTGAGAATTGCACGAGCAATGGAAATCCTCTGTCTCTCTCCTCCGGAAAGTCGCTCTCCGTTCTCTCCGATAACGGTGTCGATTCCCTGAGGCAATCTCGAATAAAACTCATCACATCGGGCAATGCGCGCGGCATTCAGAATCTCCTCGTCGCTCGCTCCTTTCTTTCCGATTTTGATATTGTCTCTGATGCTCGCATTAAACAGCACGACATCCTGGAATACAATCGCGAAGTGTTGAAGCAATGTCTCGGGGTCCACTTTGGAGATATCCTCTCCTCCGAGCAGTATTTGGCCTCGGTCGATGTCCCAAAACCTTGCCGCAAGTTTCGCGAGCGTCGTCTTTCCGCTTCCAGAGGACCCGATCAACGCCGTTACTTCTCCCTGCTTTGCGGTAAAGCTGACTCCGTTGATAACCGGAATATCCTCATATCCGAAATGAACGTCTTTGAACTCTATGTCGTAATTCTCGACATGCATTTCCTCCTTGCCCTCCTGAATCGGCATTGTCTGGATTTCACGCATTCTGATCACGACTTTGTCCATAATCAGAATCATGGTCAGCATGCCGATCAAGCTCTCAATCGGAACATAAATGCTTGCGGAGAGCATCAGGTAGGCGATGTACATCAAGATGCCGACCTCTCCTTGAATCACCATGTTGGCACCCACAACCGCAACGGAAACCAGTCCAAGTTTGAGGACAATGGTCGAAAATCCGATGCCCATGGAGGCTGCAAATTCAGTTTTGATCTTTGAAACACCGAGCTTTTCGACTTTTTCGTACAGCTCTGCAGACGCTTTTTCTTCCAGATGATTGGCTTTGATTTCTTGGATCAGGTCCATCTTTTCCTGTACATCATCATATACTTTTCTGGTATTTTCCAATGTCTCACGAAAAACCTTGTCCTGTCTGCCCTTGGAGAGGCGAAATACCAGGAAGGACAACGGGATAACCCACAGTGCGGCGACTCCGAGTTTCCAATTGTTGATCAAAATCAGGACGGAAATGATGATAGTGGAAATTACGGTCGCATAAAACTGCGGTACGGAGTGAGAAAAAATGGTCTCGTACAATTCGACATCGGACATAATGGTCGCCGACAAATCGGACAGATCTCTGCGGCCGAAGTATGACAGGGGAAGCTTCTTGAGACGATTTGCAATCGCCACCCTTGTGCGCGCGCTCTCCTGATAGACATTTTCGTAAAGGCAGATGTAATCCCATCGCGCGGTAAAAAACATGACCAAGATCATGGTCGCAATGACGACGACGTACTGCAGGAAAGAGAGCTGAAATCCCGTATCGATGCCGAACTCCCCACCGAGAAACTGAAAAATAAACGCAAAACCGACGATGGCGGGGAATATTTTGCTCAGATTGACAAAGACATGAGATATGATGGATTTTTTGAGGTTCTTTGCACCGAGTTCCGTCATCGCATATTTATTGATAAAGTATTTATGCATGTCCGCCTCCAATCTTCCAGTGAACCGATTTTTGATACTCATTCCAGAGCATGGTGTACTTGCCGTTCTTCGCAAGAAGCTCATGATGTGTTCCGCTCTCGACGATTCTACCCGCGTCGACAACCAGAATATTATCGGCATCGACAATGGTGGAAAGGCGATGGGCAATCATCAGGGTTGTATGATTCTTTGCCAATTTTTTAAACGACTCCTGGATCAATTGTTCATTTTCGGGATCCGCAAACGCAGTCGCCTCATCGAGTATCAGAATTCCGGGATGTTTGAGAAACGCACGGGCAATACACAATCTTTGCACTTCCCCTCCGGAAAAATACGTGCCCTTCGTTCCGAATACGGTATCCAACCCGTTTTGAAGTTTTTCCACAATTTCAAGTGCACCGGAGTCTGCGAGAGCCTGTCGGATTTCGGCATCCGAGGCATCCGGATTCCCCAATACGATATTGTCTCTGAGGCTCATTTTGAACAGGCCTCCGTTCTGAAACACGAATGCCAATTTTTGCATCAGCGCCTTTTGTTCAAAAGACTTGATATCAACTCCTCCAATCAGCACCTGCCCCTCTTCGGCGTCATAGAATCTCGCGGCAAGTCTGGCAATGGTGGTTTTTCCTCCTCCGGATGCTCCGACCAGTGCCACGGTCTGACCCTTCTTCACATCAAATGTCACATCTTCCAGGACTTTTTCTCCGCCGTATGAAAACGACACATTGCGGAAAGAAACGGTATTCTCCGCGTCCTTGACATCGCCGTATGAGAGCTCGGGATAGTCGAGCATTTCATCGATTTTATCCAAGGACATACCTGCAATAAACATGTATTGTTGAATTTGAAGGGAGCGCATCATGTACATGCTGAACATCGGCCCGACCAGGAGGTAAATAATCGAATCGGAGACCACCATTCGCACATCGCCGCCCGTCGCGATCATCCATATGGAGGCGGGCACGATGAAGAATGCGGTCGAGGTCGCGACGGACTCATAGACCGACATTTTGTTTTTCCAGCCGAGCGTCATCACCATCACCATATCGTGCGCGCGTTTGATGAGAGAATGGAATTTTTCAAACGATTCGACGCTTTGCGCAAATGTCTTCACCACAGGAATTCCTCGCACATATTCCACCGCTTCGGATGAAAGATCCGCCATTGCCCTGAAATACTCATCTCGTCGGACTTTGTGCTCCTTCGTCATCATGGTCGCCATAAAGTAAAGGCCGATGATGACGGGTAGCAGGCTGACCAATCCGAGTTTCCAATCGAACATCATAAACAGGACGAACAGGACAAAGGGGGATATGAATGTAGAAGCCAAATCCGGCAGTTGATGTGCCAAGAATCCGTGTGTTTCCGAAGCACCGTCGATGACGGTTTTTCGAATCCTTCCGCTCTCGCGATTCACAAAAAAACCCAGGGGCTTTTTGAGCAAGTTTGCAATGCTTTGCTTGACGATATTTTGTTCCACCTCAAAGGCAAATATGTGCGACATCAGGAGCGATGTCAGGTACAGAACCAAGCCCGCGGCTGCGTAGATGCCTGCACTGACAGCATTTCCGATAATGGCATCCCGGTCAACAGCCCCGGTCATAATCATGACACTGACGATTTTGTGAATATAGATCAGCGGCATGAGAAGGAGGATTCCGGAAAGTGCCGAACAGAGCATTGCCAAGTGTAAAAAGACCGTTTTTTTCCCGCCGTAAGCGGTCAGTCTTTTAAGTACCGAAGTCTTTTTTTTGTTCAAAACCTTCTCCTTTCTGATTTTTAAATAATCCATTCATTAATATACCAAATTGAGAAATATTATCAATAAGCAAATGCACCCGGCTCGGGACATGCAAAAACAAAAAATGCCGCAAACGTGTAGTTTGCAGCATTTCTTTTATGCGAAAATCGATACGAATTCATCAGAATCGATACGCATTGATCAAAATCGACACGAATCTTAGAAGTTTTTCTTCTCAGCAGCCAATTTCTTGAGGTCTTCCACTACATATGGAATAATCTTGTGAAGGTCTCCTACAAGACCGAGATCCGCAACTTCGAAAATCTTCGCATTTTTGTCTTTGTTGATTGCGATGATGATCTCGGATTCTTCCATACCTGCGAGGTGCTGGATTGCTCCGGAGATACCGCAAGCAAAGTATACATGCGGACGAACCGTCTTACCTGTCTGTCCGACTTGTTGTGAGTGTGGCTGCCATCCGCTGTCTACAGCCGCTCTGGAAGCTGATACTTCCGCTCCGAGAACTTCCGCAAGCTGCTCCAGAATACCGAAGTTTTCTGCAGCGCCCATACCGCGGCCGCCGGATACGAGGATATTTGCTTCCTGGATGTCTTTCTTCTCCGATTTCGCTTCTTCAAACGAGAGAATTTCCACAAAGCAGTTGTTGTGGGTCGGAGCAAAATCCACTTTGATGATTTCGCCCTTTCTGCCGACTTCTTTCTCATTCTTGGTCATAACACCGGGTCTGACAGTCGACATCTGCGGTCTGTGATCAGGGCACGCGATGGTCGCCATAATGTTACCGCCGAATGCCGGACGAGTCATCATGAGATCGCCGTCTTTGATGTCGAGTGATGTACAGTCCGCAGTGAGACCCGCTTTGACTCTCGCTGAAATACGCGGTGCAAGGTCTCTACCGATGGAAGTCGCACCGAACAACACGATCTCAGGTTTGAATGACTCGATTGCATGGCAAACCGCCTGTGTATATGCTTCCGTATTATAGAAATGATAGTCTTTTGAAGAATATTCGTATACGACATCAGCGCCGTATTCTACAAGTGTCTGGCTGAGTGCAGCGGCATCTTCCGCCACATTGCAAGCCATGAGCTTAACTCCGAGTTCGTCTGCAAGCTTTCTGCCTTTGCCGAGAAGTTCGAGTGAAACATTCTGAAGAGTTCCACGTCTTTGCTCGATATATACCATTACGCCTTTGTATAGACTTTTATCCATGTTCCCTCCTAAATAATGAACTTCTCTTGAAGCTTATCAACGAGCGCAGTCGCAAGTTCACGAGGTGTTCCTTCGACAATCTTACCGGCCTGTTTTGCACCCTTGGTGAATGATTTCTGAACTTTTGTAGGCGATCCTTTGAGACCGATTGCTTCCATGTCGATGCCCTTGATGTCCGCAACGGTCCAGGTTTCGATTTCAAGTTTCTGGTGTGCATCGATAATACCCGCAACACTCATGAAACGAGGTTTGTTGAGTTCTTGCAGCGCGGTGATGACACAAGGGAATTTAATTTTGATCATTTGGAATCCGTCTTCGAAATGTCTCTTAATCTTGAGTCCGTCTTCGAGTTTCTCAATCTCTTCCGCATAAGAAACCTGTGGAAGTCCGAGATGCTCCGCAATCTGCGGTCCTACCTGAGCGGTGTCGCCGTCAATCGCCTGACGTCCTGTAATAATGAGGTCGAACTCGAGGTTCTTCAGGACAGATGCGATGGTGTAAGAAGTTGCGAGTGTATCCGCACCCGCAAATGCTCTGTCGGTTACAAGAATTACTCTGTCCGCTCCCATCGCATATGCTTCGCGAAGTGCAAGCTTAGCCTGTGGAGGTCCCATGGTCACAACGGTTACATGTGCACCGTATTGTTCTTTTAATCTGATCGCCGCTTCAAGTCCCGCTTTGTCATCAGGGTTGATGATACTTGGAACGCCTTCACGGATCAGCGTGTTGGTCTTTGGATCAATCCTGACTTCATTGGTATCAGGAACTTGTTTTATACATACCACTATCTTCATAAAACCCCCTATTTAAGCTCAGCAGCAGAGATAACCATTCTCTGTACTTCGCTTGTTCCTTCGTAGATTTCAGTGATTTTAGCATCTCTCATCATTCTCTCAACCGGATAATCTCTTGTGTAACCGTATCCGCCGAAGAGCTGGACAACCTTGGTTGTTACTTCCATTGCCGTTTCAGCGGCAAAGAGTTTCGCCATTGCAGCATCCTGAGAGTAAGGCATTTTGTTCTGCTTCTTGTAAGCGGCGCTGTATACCAGGAATCTTGCAGCTTCGATTTTGGTCTTCATCTCTGCGATTCTGAACTGTGTGTTTTGGAATGCGGCAAGAGGTTTGCCGAATTGTCTTCTTTCTTTTACATATTTGACAGCTTCATCGTAAGCACCTTGCGCGATACCGAGAGCCTGTGCGGCGATACCGATACGTCCGCCGTCGAGGGTCATCATCGCGATTTTGAAGCCTTTTCCTTCTTGACCGAGGAGGTTTGCAGCAGGAATTCTGCAATCTTCAAAAATGAGTTCGCAAGTAGCACTGCCTCTGATACCGAGTTTAAGTTCTTTCTTACCTATACTGAAACCCGGAGTTCCTTTCTCAACGATAAACGCCGTAATCCCTTTCAGGCCGGCAGCTTTATCGGTCATAGCGAATACAACATAAATATCCGCAGGGCCAGCATTTGTAATAAATACCTTAGAACCGTTCAATACGTACTCGTCGCCGTCTTTTACCGCTGTTGTCTGCTGTCCCGCAGCATCCGTACCGGCATTTGGCTCCGTGAGACCGAATGCGCCGATTTTTTCTCCTTTTGCAAGCGGAACAAGATATTTTTGCTTCTGTTCTTCTGTTCCGAATTCATAAATCGGAGATGCGCAAAGCGATGTATGTGCAGAAACGATAACGGATGTAGTCGCACAAGCTCTTCCGAGCTCCTCTACACAGTTGACATACTGCCAGACTGTACCGCCGGCTCCGCCGTACTCGCGCGGAAACGGAATACCGAGCATTCCGAGTCTTCCCATGTGTTCTACCGTTGCTGTAGGAAACTCTTCTGTTTCATCAACTTCTGCAGCGATTGGTGCTACCACTTCTTTAGTAAATTGTCTAAAGAGATCGCGCATCATGATGTCTTCTTCGGTTAATACGAACTTCATTTTTCCCCCTTAGTTGAGTTATTTCTTATTATTTACCAACCTTAACTATAAAGTTTATTGTTGCAAATGTCAATTCATAAAATATTCAGCCATCGCGAATACTTCCTGTGATGACATGTCCTTCGGAAGCAGCGGAATCTTGTAGATTTTTCGCTCTCCGAACGCCTGCTCGATCTCGCGCAGATGTTCCGCCTCCCGCTGTTTTTTTTGCTTCCAGAAATCATCGGCTGAGTGCTCGGGCAAAATGCGGTTTACCACATATCCTGCGATCGGCACGTGATTCTTCTTCAAAATATCGGTCGCCTTTTTCGTCTCGTCGATTGCGAGCTTTTCGGCATTCAGCACGAAGATAAAGCCGAGCCTTCCGGAATCGAGCAGGATGTTCTTCGCCTTGAGCAAATTCTGCTTGCGTCTCATCAGTATTTCGACGATTCCGTCCTTCTTCGTGATATCGTAATCCCTCTCGTACATCTCCTTGTACATCAAGGTCTTCTGTCGTTTCGCGAGCAGGCTGTCAATCCAGGATTCCAGCAAATTCGGCAAAGTCAAAAGCCTCAGAGTATGTCCCGTCGGCGCGGTGTCAAAGATAATATAGTCATAATCATCGCTGGTCTCGTTGATCAGCTCAATCATACGGTCAAACAGCGCCGCCTCGTGCGAACCGGGTGAAATCTTCGCGTTGTCGAGCTGTTTTCCTATCTCCTCGACAATGATCGGTGAATAGACACGATTCACCTGGGCGCGAATCCTCTCTATGTATTTCTCGCTTTCTTCTTCCGGATTGATCTCCGTCGAATACAAATTTTCAGCCAACTTGACAATTTTGCTTCCGATCGGAGTTTCAAACAGATCACTGGTCGAATGTGCCGGATCCGTGGAGACGAGCAGAACCTTCTGCCCCTGTCTTGCTCTTGAAACGGCGTATGCTCCCGAGCAGCTCGTCTTTCCGACGCCGCCCTTTCCGCCAAAAAATAATATCTTACCCATCTTCCTCCATTAAACCGCTATTTCCGTATCCCTGAAATCTGAAGATATGACACGGCAATCAGGGATCCACGCCGATATTCGCGGCTTTCTCTTCCCAGATCGATTTTCTGTCATTGGATCTGATTTGCCATTTTTCGATTTCATCCGCCAAAAACGGATAGAACTCCAACGCATAGTAGCCGGTAGGCATATCGATTCCCAACATATCGCTGAAACAGAGAATAAAAAACTCCTCCAATTCATTTTCGTACTGGTGATTCAGCAAATGCACGGATTTTCTTTTCAAATCGAATGCACCGGAAAAGAATAATCTAATGTTCTTAAAAAAATTAATGATCTTCATCGCTCTCATCAAATTCGAACTCGTCCGCATGAATACCCGCCGCTTTTATATGCGAATACATGCGAGGTTCTCAAAAAAAGTTCGCACAGGCGATTGCCTGTGCGAATATCCCAAAACTATTTGTTCGGTTGTGCTTTTTCAAGCGGATTTTTTGTCATAAACGATTTAATTGCAAGCCCTGCAAGGATAAATGCCAGAATCATCAAAGAGATTGCGAATGTCATCAGCACAATGGTACCGACCGCACTCTTTCCTGCAGCTGTCGCAGCCTGGATTGCAGTGATGTTTCCGTTGATGAGGAAGCCGAGCGCGGTGATGGTCACGACAAACATGAAAATCATCGGAAGGACGATCATTCCGTATGCCTTGCCTTCTTTTCTCAATGCAACGGCAATTGCAATCAATGCGATTGCGGCAAGAAGCTGGTTCGCGGAACCGAAAATCGGCCAGATTACACTGTATCCGCTAAATCCGAGCCATCCGGAAACAGCAACGGTAATCAGTGTAGAGACATATCTGTTTGCGAGGAATTCGCCGACCGCTCCGCCTCTCGCTTTTCCGTCTGCACCTGTGAACGCTTCCTGGAAGATAAATCTTGCAAGTCTTGTCGCCGTGTCGAGCGATGTCAGGGCGAACGCTGAAATCGCAAGGGTGACGAATGTCTTACCGATTGCTATCGGAAGGCCGAATGAAGTCATGAAATGTCCGAGCCCGCCGGAGAAAATCGCGATCGGAGTACCCTTCGCTTCGCCGATTGCAAGGTATGCAACGGTGATTACGGAAACGACGGCAAGCAGGCCCTCGATCAACATGGAACCGTAACCTACCAATTTGAGGTCTCTTTCATTGTCGAGCTGTTTGGATGTCGTTCCGGAACCTACAAGAGCGTGGAAACCTGAAATCGCACCGCAGGCAACGGTTACAAACAACATAGGGAACATCCACTGCATTTTGGATCCCTCTCCGACCACAAAACTTGTGAATTCAGGAGCCACAATGGTCGGATTGTAAATGAAGATTCCGACCATACCGCCGATCAACATCGCGTACAGAAGGAATGAGTTGAGGTAGTCGCGCGGTTGCAGCAAAATCCATACCGGTGTTACCGAAGCGACAAAGATATACGCAAGCAGGAAGTACATCCAGAAGGTGTTGCTCAGAGCGAGCGGGAATACAGTTCCGAGCCAGATGGAAACCGCCATTCCGATTACACCGAGCAGGGTTCCGAGCGCAAGGCTCATGCCCTTTCTGTAAACGAATATCCCGAATACGACCGCCAATGCGATGAACAGGAGCGATGCGGTTGCCGCAGCGCCTCCGCCGGCAGTTACGTCAGCAGCGCCCTCCTTAACAAGAGCCTCTTTCACGCCGAATGTGTTTGCAACAATGTTGGTAAATGCAGCAACAACCAGGATGAGCGTGAGCCATGCAAAGATTGCGAACAATACTTTTCCTGTTTTTCCGAGTGTTTGTCCGATTGATTCCCCGAGTGATCGTCCCTTATTTCGAACTGAAAGGAAGAGAGATCCCATATCGTGCACACCGCCAAAGAATACGGATCCGATAACAACCCAAAGGAATACCGGAAGCCAACCGAAGACTGCAGCGGCAATCGGACCGACAATCGGTCCCGCACCTGCGATCGACGAGAAGTGGTGGCCGAGAAGCACCGGAGCTTTCGCCGGGCAATAGTCCACACCATCGTTGATTTCGTGTGCAGGTGTCTGTCTTGATGGGTCAAAACCCCATTTTTTTGCGAGCCATGAGCCGTATGTTACATAGGCGATTAAGAAAACAACAGCGGCTATCAGCACTAGATAAATTGCACTCATTTTATTCTCCTTTCTCAGATACTTTTATGTCAATCTCTCCGAAATGCGTCTTCTCCGCACTTCAGATAGCATTGTCACCGTCATTAAACCAATTTCAGACGCTCAGCATCTCCTTGCGCCAATTTGTTTTCAAAAGCCTTTCCCGCCGACCGATCGATTACCATAACCTTCATATCCGCCCAGCCCCAAAAACCGAATTTGTAGCTTTTTCTGTACTTAAATTTCCGTATTTTTTTTATGAGTTCTTCATCCAAGGAGTCGCATTCCACAATGAGTGTGATGACCGACGACATGTGTTCGTGATTCGGATTGACAATGTCGTCCAAGTGTTCTTTCAAATGCTCTATGACCGAGTCAAAATCACCGAGCGAAAAATGTCCTTCCGCCTTGTGCAGAAATATATGCTCAAAATTTGAAAACGCGTATATCTCCACTTTTTTGACCGCAAAATACCTGCTGTTTCTTCTAAAATACTTCCCGTATAACGAAAAAGTCCTGCCGCCCAGCTCAAAATTCTCACTGAAATCAAACATATGCTCGAGCATTTGTCTAATCTTCGCGGCTGTTCCCTGTCCCATCACCGTGTGCATAGATTCCCCTATATCAGTGATTATAGACTTATGAGGCGATAATTGCAAATCATTTCCACTTGTTGTAGGAAAAAACATGAAACTTTTTATATATTTGATTCTCGTCCGAAAGGATGCCGGAATCCATCTATGTTATAATTTCAAATAGGAGGTCGCCATGAAACAAAAGCGGAGGGATCTTGATCACGCAACGCCGCTACCGGCTCGCGATGTTGAGGAAAGGGGTAAGAAATCGAAATTCTACAGGCTTTCCTATCTATACCGATGGAAGGTTCTACGCAAATTTTCGCGCAACGAGGAGGATGAAGCGGTATTTCGTGAAATGGAGAAACTGATTTACAAAGCCGGGCTTCACTCGAAAATGGTGGTGGAAGACGATCAATTCGTCCTCTACGTCCGAGAGAGTGAGTACGAGTACGCGAAATCTCTTGCTGAAGGCGCGGTAACCGCCGTATACGGAAAATCGGTGCCGGAGTATATTTTGTTCAAGGACGACTTCGAATATAAAAACGAAAAATTCTATCAGGACCATTCTCAATCGAGAAGAATGCGTATCAATGCACGCATGAGCATGTTCATTATGGCGATTGTGATCATCATCTCGATGATGATTGTCTACTATGTCACGCGTTAATCCGCACGACGGGATTTAGAACGGCGATCGCGGACGACGCGACGCAATCGGAC
>JAUMXJ010000022.1 GCA_030529205.1 Bacillota bacterium
CGTCTCGCCCAGACGGACTCCGCCTCCGATCATGTAGTAGTAAGGTTCTGCAGCGGACTCGACAAACAGCATTTTGTCGTTGTGAATCAGGAACCCTCCTGTTCTAAGACGAAACCAATCATTCTCCAGCTGAAATCCACAATCCTTCTTCATATTTTCGCTTTCCTCACTCTTTTTTCCTCTACCACAGACATCTTTGTGAACGTCGCCGGTATCCACGCCTCTCAGCCCCCTATTTCCTATGGGCGCTCAAGGAGTATATCTTACCACAATGCAAGCGCAAGTTCCCAAAATACTTGATACATACTATTTATATTTTATTCATATAATGGTAAAATAGCCCGTAATAGATGTACTTCTATCTATGATTTGTTCCAATCCGGATCGATATCCGAATTATTCGCTTGAATAAACTATAGGTGGCAGTGCAAAAACGACACAAAGGAGAGGTATATGAAAAAATTAGTCTCTATGCTGCTTGTAGCATCACTGCTCTTGGTTCTGGTCTCTTGCGGAGACGGCGGAAAAACAGGAGGCTCCGATACGACAAACGCTTCGGCTGCCGGTCAGTCCAATGCGGCCGAAGAGCCGAAGTTCACAGGTTCTTTCTACATGGGAACGGGATCCGCAACAGGAAACTACTACAGTTTCGGATCTGCACTTACAAGCGTCGTCAACAGGGTCACAGGCGCCAACATCACGGTCAACTCTACGGGCGGCTCGACCGAAAATGCACGTTTGCTCGGAACAAAAGATCAGGAGTTCGCACTCATTCAGTCGGACGTATTCAACTATGCACAAACCGGAACGGAATTGTTCGAAGGGACTCCGATTACAAACTTCAAAGCGATTACCGCATGCTACCCTGAAATGGTGCAAATCGTAGTCAGAAAAGATGCCAATATCAATACCGTCACCGATTTGGCGGGAAAAAATGTATGTGTCGGCGCCGTCGGCTCGGGATATGAAGTGGCGGCAAGACAAATTCTCAGTGCATACAATATGAGCTATGATGATATCAATGAGACCTTTGCCGATCAGGCTACCGCGAAAAACGGAATCCAGGACGGCACATTTGATGCCATGTTCCTCTGCTCGGGTTATCCGAACGGAAACGTCACGGAGCTTTCTCTGACTGGAAAAATCGAACTTCTCAGCATTGATCAGGAACATCTGGACATCCTGCTCAAGAACTATCCGTTCTATGCGACCTTTACAACCGAAACCGATGAGTACAATCTCGGACACAGCGTGACATCCGTTGCGGTAAAATGCATGGTGGTCTGCCTGGATTCATTCTCGGACGATGAAGTCTACGCTCTGACCAAGTCCATCTATGAGAATCTCGGCGATATCAGAGAGATCAACGGAAAAGCCAACTATATGAAGCTGGAGTCCGCACTTGACGGTATTCCGAGCAATCTTCATCCCGGTGCCAGAAAATACTATGAAGAGAAAGGCATCAAAATTCCGGATCATCTGAAATAATCGGGAATCATCGAAAATCATCAACAAACACGACTACGCTGGCAGTGTAATACTGCCAGTATTTTTACAAAGAAGGAGAAACAATGATGTTTTTCAAAAAGAAAAAGAAAGGTGCTCCTGAAGAAATCGATTTATCTTCAATAGACAGAGAATCTAAATACAAGACTTTTTCGCCCAAGGGAGAAAGAATCATACAAATCATTCTGACTTGCTGGGCATTGTTCCAATTATACGCATCCATTTCCAACAAGGTACCGCTGCAGATTCTTCGCTACACCCACCTCGGACTGGCGATTTCTATGGCATTTATTCTATACCCTGCTGCAAAAAACTCGAGAAGAGACAGGCTGCCTTGGTATGATATCGCGCTCGCCGTCATTTTTGTGGCGGTCGCGGCTTACTTCATCATCAACTACAAGCCGCTCCAATTCAGAGCCGGGGCTTATACGGCGCTCGATACCGCCATGGCGGCTGCGGGTGTGCTTCTTGTACTGATCGCCTGCTGGAGGGTGGTGGGACCGCCGATTGTCATCATTGCGTCCTGTTTCATCCTGTACGGCTTTGTCGGCAAGTACATGAGCGGATTCCTGCTCCACAGAGGCTTTGCACCGAAACGCATTATCACCCATCTCTTCATCACCACGGAAGGAGTAATCGGAAACCCTCTCGGCGTCTGCTCCACCTATATTTTCCTGTTCATTCTGTTCGGAGCTTTCCTTGAAAAAACAGGGATAGGCCAATTTTTTATCGATCTTGCCAACTCTCTTGCGGGAAGAGCCGCGGGAGGACCGGCAAAGGTTGCGGTCATGTCGTCCGCACTGCAGGGAACGGTTTCAGGTTCTTCGGTCGCCAACACGGTATCGACCGGTTCTTTCACCATCCCGATGATGAAACAGCTGGGATATGAGCCGGAATTCGCCGGTGCGGTGGAAGCTGCGGCTTCCACGGGAGGACAGATTATGCCTCCCGTCATGGGAAGCGCGGCGTTCCTGATTTCGGAGACCTGCGCGATTCCGTACAGCCAACTCATGGTCATTGCCATTATTCCCGCATTCCTGTACTTTATGGGAATCTGGATTTCCGTACATCTCGAAGCGAAGCGCCTCGGATTGAAAGGCCTGTCGAAAGATCAACTTCCGAAACTCTTCCCTCTGATCAAAAGCAGAGGACATCTCATACTCCCGCTCGTCACCATCATCGTCCTGATGCTCCAAAATTTCACGATTACCAGGGCGGCGCTGATCGGCTGTGTGGTATGCATCATCATCCCGTTTGTGCGAAAGAGCACATGGGTTCCGTTTATGCAGATATTCAAAGCGCTTCCGCAGGCGTCGAAGAGCGTCATCTCCGTTGCAACCGCGTGTTCCACAGCCGGCATTATCATCGGGATGGTCACACTCACCGGTCTCGGTCAGAGAATCGGAGCGGGCATATTCGACCTGGTTGGGAACAATGTCTTCCTGGCACTCGTCTGCGCGATGTTCACATCGCTCATTCTCGGAATGGGCGTCTCCACGACATCCAACTACCTCATCACATCGACCATCGCGGCGCCTATCCTGGTAAAAGCGGGCATTCCGCTTCTGGCATCGCATATGTTCTGCTTCTACTTCGGTATTGTGGCGGATATCACACCGCCGGTCGCTCTGGCGGCTTATGCCGGCTCCGCGATTGCCAAGGGAAATGCGTTTAAGACGGGAGTAAATGCGACAAAACTTGCCATTGCCGCCTTCCTGATCCCGTATATGTTCGCTTTAAATCCGAAGATGATTATGATCGGAGGAACCTTCCTCGAAGCGCTTCCGATGATTCTGACTTCCGTCCTCGGATTGATCGGAATCGGGGGCGGATTCATCGGCTATCTGAACGGCCCGATGAGTATGCCGCTCAGACTCCTCTCCTTTGCGGGCGGATTGTGCATGGTCATCCCGGGCTATTTCACCGACTTCATCGGTGCGGCGGCCATTGCGCTCGTCCTGATTATCGTTCGTCTGACAAACAAAAAAAGGGCGCATGCCCATTAAGATGTTCGGCTTTTATTGCACGCCGAAGATTTGAAAGACCGGTGCTGAAAAGCCAGGAACGACTAGGAAAAACGCGTCCTGAACTTATCGTTCAGCCTTGCCCTCAGATATTGTCTGAGGGCAATTTTTTCCTCCTTCGTCAGAGCGGAACCCGGTAAAATATACACTTCCGCGGGGGAGGTATAAATCAGAAACATCGAACTGAGTTCGAACACATAGTACAACCGGTCCGTCCTGAAGCGCACATCCACCTTTCTTGCGGGAACGCGCACAGCCAGATGATTTTCATCGACGGTCACATAAAAATCGACATTCAGAAAGTGTGCAGGAGATTTGATATACTTTTTGATGTTCTTCTCGGTTCCGGCAAACAAAATCAATCCCCAGATCAAGTGCGCCGCTCCGATAAAGTAGACGAGGTAGTTCGGCTGCCCGAACCCTGCAAAATCCAGGAGTGCGTATCCGAGCGTGATGGCGATTGCGACAAACATAATCAGAAACGGTCTTCTGTACCGGAGAAACAATCCGTAGTACGCCGCCTTCCGAAAATCGGAAACCGCGACTTTGTACCGAACATCAATCAAATTCATATACTCTCCTTTTCATAAACTATATTATAATGGATACACATGCCGGCAAACAAGCGGGAGGTATTATGATTTCTGAACTGGATTATTTCCGAGAACTCAATTTGGAATCCGTCGTGATACGATTGGTCCTCGCCATGCTCTTCGGCGGGATGATCGGAATCGAACGCGGAAAAAAAGGACGAGCGGCAGGATTTCGCACCTACATGCTCGTATGCATCGGGGCAACCCTCAGCGGCATCCTCAGCCAGTACATCTTCGTCATGCTCGACACCGCATGGAAGGACATCGCAAGAATCCACGGGCGCACCACCGACATCTCCCGCATCGGATCTCAGGTCATCGGAGGCGTCGGCTTCCTGGGTGCGGGAACCATTATGTTTACAAGCAAAAACGAAATCAAAGGATTGACGACCGCCGCCGGACTTTGGGCGTCCGCCTGTGTAGGCATTGCAATCGGTGCGGGTTTTTATGAAGCGGTTGCGCTCGCCTTTATTCTGATTTCGTTGATTTTCAAAATTCTGCCGTCCATTGAACTCGCCATGATCAAAAACTCACAAGACATGAATCTCTTCCTCGAAATCGATTCTTCCAAAAGTCTGAGCGACATGATTCGCGCCTTAAAAAGTATCGGCGTTAAAATTACGGAGCTGAATATCACAAGAAAAGACCAACATCTCGGCATCGTCTGCTCCATCCGCCTGCAAGCCAAAATAAAGAGAGAGAGCGTCATATCCGGAATATCCGCAATCTCGGGTATTCTTCTGATTGAGGAGGTATAAATGCTGCCATTGTTCGATTCCCTGCGCGACATCACCCTGCATTCCATGTCGATTCGCATGTTGCTCGCCGTCATCTGCGGCGGTCTCATCGGCATGGAACGCGAGATGAAACGCCGCCCGGCGGGCTTCCGCACACATATTCTGATCTGCCTCGGCGCATCCATGACGACGCTCACCGGAGAATTCCTGTTCCTCAATATGAAGTACAGCCTCGACATCACCCGAATGGGTGCGTCCGTTGCGGTGGGCATGGGCTTCATCGGCGCTGGCACCATCATCGTCACCAGACACAGGAAAATAAAGGGGCTGACAACCGCGGCGGGACTGTGGACGGCTGCCATCGTCGGTCTTTCCGTCGGAGCGGGATTTTATGAAGGCGGAATCATAGCAACCCTTCTCATCCTCATGGCGGAACTTCTCCTTTCCAAGGTGGAGCATCGTCTGTTCTACAGAAGAAAAGAAATCAGCATCTTCGTGCGCTACCATCAAAAAGAACATTTCGACGGCATGATTCGGGCACTGAAAGAAAAAGGAGTGACCGTCCTGAGTATGGAAGTCACTCCGAATACCGATGAGGATCGTCACTCCAATGCCATCTGCCAACTCTACATCGGCAGCATCAAGGAGGATGAAATCGCCGATTGCGTATGCAGTCTCGAAGGAATCGACGACATCACCATTTACTAGAGATCCCCCTCCAGATTCTTGAGATAAAAATCGTGCTGTTTCTTGTACATGCCGTCCATCGCAATCAGCTCTTCGTGCGTGCCCTGTTCCACGATTCGGCCTTTGTCGAGATAGACGATATTGTCCGCATTGCGAATGGTGGCAAGACGGTGCGCGATGACGACCAGCGTCTTGTTTTTCACCAGCTCGTCGATCGCCTCCTGAATGTATTTCTCGTTCTCCGGGTCGATTCCCGCAGTGGCTTCGTCGAGCAAAATCAGAGGTGCGTCCTTCAAAATCGCTCTGGCAATGGAGATACGCTGCTTTTCTCCGCCGGAAAGCGTGGAGCCGCCCTCGCCTACGACGGTATCATACCCGTTTTCCAATTTCATAATGAAGTCGTGACATCTCGCTTTCTTTGCCGCCTCGATGACATCTTCCCTCGAAACGTCCGATTTTCCGAAGGCGATATTGTTGTATATCGTATCATGGAACAAGTACACCCTCTGAAACACCATACTGATGTTCTCCAAAAGATTCTCATAGGAGATGTCTTTGATATTGACTCCGTCAAAGATGATCTCACCCTTCTCGACATCCCAAAATCTGGCGATCAGATTGGCGATGGTCGTCTTTCCGCTTCCGCTTCGTCCCACCAATGCTGTAAAGGTGTTCGCCCTGATTTTGAGATTGATGTCCTTCAAAACCTCTTTATCCTCATAGGCAAAATGCACATGTTTGAACTCAATCTCCATTTTGGAAGGACGAAACGGATTGTCGACACAATCCTTCAGCGTCTCGGTCGACATCAGCTCCCTGTATCGATTGATGCTGGCGTCGCCGAGCTCCAGCATCTCAGATGACGTGAGAAGCAGATTGATCGGCACATACAGAATAAACGCAAAGGTCATCATCCCGATCCCCGTCGCAGCCGTCATGGAACCCGCCAACACATAGTAGGTGACAAGTGCGATAATAAACGCCACCGGAACTGAGAGCGAGAGACTTGTAAGCTGGGAAGGAAGGGTCATGTCGAAGATAAACTTCAAAGAGCCGTCCCGCACCCTTGTAATCATGCGATCGATTTCATTGGTTTTTTCATCTCCCAAATTGAATGCCT
Source organism: Bacillota bacterium (assembly GCA_030529205.1). Classification (GTDB taxonomy): domain Bacteria; phylum Bacillota; class Clostridia; order Peptostreptococcales; family Acidaminobacteraceae; genus JAUMXJ01. Next base: position 6,668 of record JAUMXJ010000022.1, read on the forward strand.
TGATGGTCTGAATTCCCCGAACATAGGTGAGCACTTCCTGAGACAATGCCGCCTGATGATCCTGACGAGTTCTCGCATTTTTCTCCATTTTTCGCAGCAGGAAGCGCAGCGACAGGAGCGCAAGGACAAGGAAAAACAGGTAGACCGCACCGAGACGATAATCGTAGAGAAACATCATCAATGTAGTGGGAATGACGGAGGCGATATTGCTGACCGCAATCGCAAGCTGCATCATTGCCGCTTCTTCGATAAAAGTGATGTCGGTGGTGATCACGCCTGTCATATTTCCGATATTGCTCTCGGAATAATATCCCATGTTCAGACGCGCCAAATGATCCGCCAATTTCAATCTGTGCTCTGCAAATGCATAGTAGCCCTTGTCCTGCTGCAACTTGTCCATCATACGCCTCAAGACCGCACGGATCAGTACCGATGCGAGCATTACGGCTAGAACGATATAAAAATCCCCGGTATGTAGGGTCTGTTTCAAATATTTGTCAACGGTATAGAAAAACAGCATATAGGGGATAAAAATGGTAAATCCCTCGAACACCGCCACCAGGTACGCCCATCGAACATACTTGCTGTAAGAACCGAGAGCGGAGACGATATTTCTGATACTTCGCATAACACTAAACATGTGTACCTCCTCCAATGCTGAACTCATAAGTTTTTGCACTGATATAGCGATTCCATAGATTGGAGTAAACCTCATTTTGCAGCAGTTCCTCATGGGTTCCCGTCGCGAGGATATTGCCGTCGTCGACCAGAATAATCTGATCCGAATGCATGATTTTGGAAAGCTTATGAGCTATAATGATCACCGTCCTGTCCTTTAAAAGCTCTCCGATCGCCTTGTCGATATAGTATTCGTTTTCAGGATCGGTATACGATGTCGCCTCGTCCAGGATGACAATCGGCGCGTTTTTGATGATTGCTCTCGCGATACAGATTCTCTGTTTTTCTCCTCCGGAGAGTTTATTTCCGCTGTCGCCCGCCTTGGTCTCATAGCCCTGTTCCAGACTCAGTATGAAATCGTGGATATGCGCGGCTTTAGCGGCGGTAAAAAGCTCTTCTTCCGAGGCATCCGGATTGCCGAGCAGGATATTGTCCCGAATGCTCATATCAAACAAGAAATTATCCTGCGATACATAGCTGATATTGTTCATGAGGCTTTCCAGCGTATAAGAGGTCAGACTTCTTCCGCCGATGCGGATTTCTCCGTCGTCAATGTCATAGTAGTGCAGAAGGAGTTTGGCAAGCGTACTCTTTCCGCTTCCGCTCTCCCCCACCAGCGCCACTTTTTGCCCGGGCTGAAAGTGAAAAGACGCCCCCTTGATGACCTCGGTTTCTTTGTAGGAAAAGCGCACCCGGTCGAATTCTATGACCGCATTTCGCGCGTCGAGCACCTCTTGCCCCGTCTTCAACTCCTGTGAAAAAAAGTCCTGCTCCAAATCACTGATCTTCTTGTTCAGCTGCGCGAGCACCGGCATAAAAAACTGAAGCTTCGTCACCGGAGTGGCTGCAGCAAAACACAAAAGCGACACGAGCACCAATTTGCTGAGCGTGATGGAACCGTTCAGCAGAAACAAAATTCCGAACGGGAGCACCAGCAGGATGACGGTCGGGGACATGGAGGAACAAAATGCCATGGTATTCCAGCTCTCACGAAACCATCCCAGGGTAAAATCACGGTATTCGTAAACGGAATCCGTCAACTTCCGATACGAAGAGCTGTGGCGATTAAAAATCTTGATGACTTCAATTCCGCGAATATAGTCGACGATATTCGCGCTCATATTTTTGGACGACTCGTAGTACTTGATCATCTTCTTGGTCGAATTGCGGAACATCCTGCCCATGAAGTACATACTCAGCACCAACGGAACCAGCGCCAAAAATCCCATTCTGTAGTCTGCGACAAAGAGCATCACGTACACGGCAACGGTTCCCATAATGTAGGGAACGCCCTCCGGAAATCCGTGTGCAAGCAAAATCTCAATCTGCTCGACACTGTCCACAAGCTTGGTGCGATACACTCCGGCAGATGTCCCGAGCGTTGTGCCGAGGGGATTGCGCTTCATTTTATCCGTCAAACTCTTTCGTATCTCCGCAAGCGCATGATATGCAAAAATATGCGAGTGCTTCAGCCCCCATTGCCGCAATGTACTGTACAGCACCATACATACGAGCAGTCCCGCTACATGGTACATCATCACGGAATCGGAAACATTTTGCTGTATCACTCCGTCCGCAATCAGGTAGGTCATAATAAATGCGCCCACCCAGCTCAATGTGCTGAACAAGAGGAGCACCATGGAAAAATAAAAATTCTTCTTTCTGTCTTTCGCATAACTCAAAATTTTGGATATCACGTTTCCTCCTTCCGACATACCGCCGCCGAGCTCCTTCCGCAGCGGATAGTCCTCCAAATCTATAATATAGTCGACCGTTTCATTTAAAAACTCGATATCGTGGGATATAATCAGCACGACATTGTCTTCCCGGACGGATTCCCGCACCAGCTTCGAGATTTTCAGCATATTTTCATAGTCCATTCCGCTGGTGGGCTCATCAAAGCAGACGAGATCCGCATCCGACAAAATAGCGGAAGCAACCGCAACCCGCTGCTTCTGCCCTCCCGATAAAGAAAGCGGATGCTTTTCCTTCAGATCATAAATATTGAGCCGTTCCATCACGGCTCTCACCTCTTCCGGCGTGCGACGCGGACTTTTTCCAAGTTCCACCTCGCTCTCGACACTCTCGGAAAAAAGCTGGTGGTTGACGTCCTGCATCACCAGGTAGCCTTTCTTCACGCGCTGTCTCCCGCTCAGTCTCTTCCCCGCCATCTCCACTTCGGTTCTCATCCCTTTTTCCAATCCCAACAAGGTTCGGATCAAAGTGCTCTTTCCTACGCCGTTTTTGCCGACAATTCCCACTACGGAACCGAGAGGAATCGCGACATTGTCGATGCTGACACCGCGTCTTCTTCTCTTTTTCAGGGCATCCGCCGATTCCATGCTGTCTTCTTCGGCACCGAAAATCCCCGCCGTTTTTTGTCTGCGAAATACACAATCCAGCTGCCTTATGACAAAGGACTTCTCGTAGGAAACAGATGCAGACGAAATATCGGGAACCTGCAGTTCGGTGAGATGCTGATCTCTCAGGCCGAGACGCTTCCTACTCTCCTCATCGAGTGCACGGAACGCTTCTCCCGTCCACATTCTCGTGATTTTTCCGTCCTCCACATAGAAGACCCTATCCAATATTTCCGCGAGATAGTAAAATCTGTGCTCCGCGATAATCAGGGTTCGACCGTTTTTTTTCAGAATGCGGAGCGCATCGCGCAACAAATCGATATAGGCACCGTCCAAATTGGAAGAGGGTTCATCCAGGACGACGATTTCCGCTCCCGAGGCGTATGCCGAAGCAATTGCGATAATCTGCTTTTCGCCCCCCGACAACTCAAAGATATTGCGGTTCAACAAATGATGAATACGAAGTTCACTCGCCGTTCTTTGCAGGGACTCCTTCATGAATGCGCGCGGAAATCCTCTGTTTTCCAAATAAAACAGAATCTCTTCCGTGGTGCTGACATTAAAAAACTGCGTCTTCGGGTTTTGAAAAACACTGCTGACAAAACGAGAAACCTCGAATATCTCCGATTTTGACGTGTCAAGACCCGATATTTCGACTTTCCCCTCAAAAGAGCCGTCGTAGAATTTTGGAATCAGGGCATTGATCAGCTTCGAAATGCTGGTCTTACCTCCTCCGCTTCTTCCGCAGAGCAAGAGACACTCCCCTTTTTGCAGTTCAAAATCCACTCCCGACAAAATGGGCGTCTTCGACCCCGAGGGTGTAAAAAAAACCTGCTCTACCCGTACCATATTTCCTCCATCACACTGCGACTCTCCGATTTTTATTGATTCTCGTGTTTTCACCGGTTTTCATTCCCGTTTTTCATGATCCGTGCAGCCACATCCCGAGAAGCAGCGGAATCAGGACACTGAAAAAATACACATAATCCGCCGCTTTGATCCGCACCGCCCGATATCGCACCTTTTCGCACGGATCTGCAATACACTTGGTCTCCGCCGCTTTTGCGATATCATCCGTAATCTTGGACGAGGAGATGAGCAGAGGAACGCTGACATACTCAAAGTATTTGAGCGGTCGGAGCGGTGTAATCCCTCTCATTTTCATCGCAAGCTTGATGTTCTTTTTCTCCTCGGAGAAAGCGGGAAAAAAACGGAACATCACCGAAATCGGGATCGAGACGGATTTCGGAATACGGGTCTGATCCATGACCGCAATGATGGAACTCACATCGCTGGTGGAAAGAAAGAAACTTGCAGG
>JAUMXJ010000023.1 GCA_030529205.1 Bacillota bacterium
TCCGGCTCGGGTTGCTTGAAAAAATCATCGATTACGACTGCAATTTCGGATGCACGTTCGGTGAGCACCTGGTGGGTGGCATTCGGATAGACGATCAGCGCACTGTCCTCAATCAGCTTTTCCATTGTCCTGCCCATCCAAAGCGGGGTGGTGACATCCGCATCCCCCCAGATGAGCAAAGTCGGACAGGTGATTTTTGCAAAATCCTTTTTCTGGTCGTGATTGACCGCAAAGTTCAGCGCCTCCTTCATGACCGGACTTGCATTTTTGTAATCGTCCGAGCTGCGCAGGTTTCGGTATGCGATATGCGGCCGCTTAAACGCACAGCCGATAATCGGAATCGCCGCCGATGCCTTCAGGACTTTGTAGCAAAACAGTCCGAACCGGTATTTCAACGAGCGCTTCGGCTTAATCCCCGCCGCGGCGATCTGAACCAATTTTCGAAATGACCGGATTTTTCCCGCCAATCTTCCGCCGTATGAGTGCGTCACGCACAAAAGTTGCGCTCGTTCCTCCGGCGTCAGCTTTTCGTTCAGAAAAGCGGTGACGAGGGCGGCATATTCTTCTACGGTCCAGGCTTTTGCGGGTTCGGGAGAATTTCCGAATCCGGGCAAAGAAAGGGTGATGATTTTATACTCGTCGGGGAGCTGAGAGATAATCGGAGCAAAGGCATCCAAATTTCTTCCCCATCCGTGCAAAAAGAGGAGAGGACGTCCTTCTCCCTCCATGCGAAACTCCAATTGGTTTAAGTCGTAATTCATATGGCAATTATATCACAAAATATCATATAATATGTAAGTGGGGGTTAAGTTGAAAATAAAAGAATTGATGTCCGCCAAACTCCGCAGTCTCATGACAAATTACAATACGGCGCAGAACCGTTTTGATGAGATTTTGAGGACCAAAATGGGAGTCGGCGAGACGTCAAAAATAAAAGAGGCGCTGATGCATTATAAAAATACCAAGCGACCGCGCGGGGTCAACCGCGCCGATGTGACGATGCCCGGCGGTGCAACGGCTGCCGATCTCGATCGCGTTTTCGCCGGCACATCGATGCAGGGATTGGGGGAGGCTTTTGTAAAAGCCGAGAAGAAAAGCGGGGTCAACGCCTGGTTTCTCGCCGCCGTCGCAACCTTGGAGTCCGGTTACGGAACCTCCGAAATCGCAAAGGATAAGAATAATCTGTTCGGTTTTTGCGCTTATGACGATTCCCCCTACAGCAGTGCGAAAAAATTCGCCACAAAGGAAAAGGGCATTGAATATGTTGCGGATTTTCTCTCCCGAGAATATCTCAGCGATGACGGCGCTTACTTTAAAGGCCGCTCCGTAGATGCCGTCGGACAGACGTATGCCACGGACAAAGGATGGGCGGACAAGGTGTACGCTCTGATGGTTGAATTGTCGGAGAAAGCCGGCGCATCAGCAGGCTCGTCGTCCGAGTAAATCGAGGAATCGCGTTTGAATCGATCGTCAAACAAGCGGGGGCGCGGAAGAAAGCTCATAGCCGTGGGTAAGCTCAGCTCCGCAATGGAAAAAATATGCGCCGAGATGTCCGAAAAATCCGGCGTCGAAGTGATTGTGCTGCCGGATGAGCCGGACAAGGATGTGAAAAGCGCCTTGCGCAGAGAGAGCGACGCCATATTGGAGCGCATCGACGAAAAAGACTATGTCGTGCTCTTTGATCTTCACGGGAAGAAGATGACCGAAGCGATTCGCAATCTCCCCGATCTCGTCTACGTAATCGGGGGGAGCAATGGCGTGGATGAACGCGTCAAGGCGAGGGCGAACGCAAAAATTTCGGTCTCCGGTCTCACATACCCCCATGGGCTGTTCCGCCTACTTTCACTGGAAATAATTCTTAACAAATAATATGGATGCGAAAATACAGGATGTAGTGCCTGTATTTTTTTGGAAAATAACTTTTATTATTTTATATTTGTATGATTGCTTTTTCGTTGATTTAACAGGATTTGAAGAGGTGTTATGACTACTCGGTATATCGCCCCGGGTGCGAAGGGCTTTATGCTACGCTCTTTTTACCGAGGAAATTATGAACTTTGGCGAGAAACTCAAATCTTACAGAAAAAAGCACCGTCTTACACAAGAGGAGCTGGCTGCAAAATTACAAACTTCACAAAGTTCCATTCACCTGTACGAAGAAGGCAAGCGCAAACCGAGCACCGCGATGGTTGCGAGAACCGCGAGACTTTTGAATCTGAATGCATATGAGCTGGCAGCACTGGTAAGCGGTGCGGAATTTGTGAAAGATCCCGAATTTGATTACGGCGCTTCCCTTGATGTGGAGCATGCCGTTGAATTGATGTATAAATATTTAAACGAAGACGATCAATCTTTTGTTGTCCAAGTAATTTATGAACTGATTAGAAATAAGGGAATAAAAGACCATTAGCGCGAGCTAAAATATAACTCTGAACGACGGGGGAGAAATGTATGGAGTTTAAAAAGACGTCTGAAAATCCTTGCCGTGACGTGGTATGCAGATGCAGAATCTGTCACGGAGAATCGGACAAACTTCGCATTTTTAAAAACTCTCTGGTGTGCGAATCGTGTGTCGACTACATCAGGAATGACATGGTTTCGAAAGAGCTCTAGCTTTTGAGTCGTGTCCGAAAAGACTGCCGTGCGGAGGAAGTGCATCGCCTGCCGATCGTGCGATACGCGCTCCCGTTGCGATACGCTCCCGATCCGCGCGTCCTGTACAAAATATTTTTTTTGCTGATATAATTTTTCTATGAGAATCCACTTCGATTTTAAGAAACACAAACATTCCAAATTCGAGATTCTTTTGGATGATTACATGCAGAGGCTTACCGAATTCGCCAAGCTCGGTGCGGTCAGGCGGGATTGCCTGGATCTCCGTTTTGTCGCGACGGACAAGGAATACGGTAGAGACGATCCCGTTAAACGAATGTCGTCCGAGGACTGCGCCCGGACGATTCAGAGCGCACTGAATCGCGGACTCTCCGATATCAGAGTGCGGGTGGTTTCAAGTGTCGAGGAGAAAGCGCCGCACATCGAGTATATCCTGCTCGTCAATCAAGACATCAGCGAAGAACTTGCGGAAGTGCTGGCGGCGGAACAGATTTACCGTGCGTTCATGATTCTGCACAATCGCAAGTATCACAAATAGCGGCGTGCGAAAACGGCGTAGAAAGCGGCGCACTATAGAGCTGTGTACGAAAATAGTGATGCGCGAAAATGGCGGTGTGCAAAACGGCGGCACGCCGACCCCGACATTTCGAACGGGTATCATTAAAATTCAAAGACATCATCAAAATAGTTCACCAACCGTTTGCAATGGATAGTATAATAAATAAATAGGCAATAAAAAACCGCATGCAACATCAGTCTAAGTGAGGAAGAAATATGTATCTTGAAGCGTTGGTTTTGGGATTGTTGATCGGCATACTGCGAAAGGGGAGAGTCGGACATTTTCTGTCTTATCCGTTTAAGTACAGGTACATGGCTCTGGCCGCTTTGTTTGTATTTGTGCTTCCCTACTTTCTCCAGGTCCTGAAAGTGCCGACGGCATACGAAGTGTTTCCCTTTATTTCCATGGTGATTTTGTCCCTTGTCGTGCTGCTCAACCACAAGACATTGGGCATGAAGATGTTGCTTGCCGGACTGCTTCTCAACCTCGTCATAATCGGGGTGAACGACTTTAAAATGCCGATTGACACGGAGAAATTGGCGGCGACCGGAGAAGCGGGAGTCGTGTTCGTCAACTCTCTGGAGAGCGGAGAAATCCTCAATTACAGGCCTCTCACGAATGCGGCGGGGCTCTCGCAGCTTCTCGGAAAGGTGTTGGCATTGCCTTCGTGGTACCCGTTTGTCAGGATTCTGTCCGTTGGAGACATCCTGTCCTCAATCGGGGTGGTATTGATTTTACAACAAACTATGATGACATACAGAAAGGGGGATATGCTGCACTTCACGTTCCGACCGGGCAGCAGAAGATATTAATGGGTCTACTGAAATGGATATTCGGAGATATAAACAAGAAGGAGGTCGCAAAGCTCAGTAAACGGGCGGAAGCGATCGAGGCGCTCGAGTCCAAGTATCAGCAGATGAGCGACGCGGAGCTTAGAAGCCAGACGGACGTGCTCAAAGCGAGACTTGCGGGCGGCGAGGCGCTCGACGATATTTTGCCGGACGCCTTTGCGGTTGCGAGAGAAGCCTCCGTCCGCGTACTCGGGAAGCGTCCGTTCTTCTGTCAGCTGATCGGCGGTATGGTCGTGCATCAGGGGCGTATCGCGGAGATGAAGACCGGTGAAGGAAAGACGCTCGTCGCAACCATGCCGGCGTACCTCAACGCGCTCAGCGGAAAAGGGGTGCATATCATCACCGTCAACGATTACCTCGCGAAGCGTGACCGCGATTGGATGGGAAAGATTTATGAATTTCTCGGGCTCAGCGTCGGCGTGATTGTAAACGGATTGGAGCCGGATCAGCGCAGGAAAGCGTATGCGGCCGATATCACGTACGGAACGAACGCGCAATTCGGCTTCGACTATCTTCGCGACAATATGGCGGTGAGGACCACGGATCTCGTGCAGAGAGGACTGAACTACGCCATCGTGGACGAGGTCGACTCCATCCTGATCGACGAGGCGAGGACGCCGCTGATCATCTCCGGCGCGACCAATAAGACCACCGAGCTTTACAGATTGGCGGACAACTTCGCCAAGACGCTCCATGCGGAGACCGATGTCAAAATCGACGAAAAGGCGAGGAGCGTCACGCTCACCGACGGTCTCCAGGTCGACAAATTCGGCATCGAGGAGGAGGGCAGCGCGCTGAAAAACGGCGTGAAGAAGGCGGAGAGCTATTTCGGCGTCGAAAACCTCAGCGATATGGCGAATATGGAGCTCAGTCACCACATCAATCAGGCGATTATGGCGCGTTTCATGATGAAGCGCGATGTGGATTACATTGTCAAGGACGGAGAGGTCATCATCGTCGACCAGTTCACCGGCCGACTCATGCACGGCAGAAGATACTCCAACGGTTTGCACCAGGCGATTGAGGCCAAGGAGAATATCAAGGTGCAGTCGGAAGACATGACCCTTGCGACCATTACCATTCAGAACTATTTCCGTATGTACGATAAACTTTCCGGTATGACGGGTACCGCGAAGACCGAGGAAGAAGAGTTCCGCTCGATTTACGGCATGGACGTCGTCGTGATTCCGACCAATAAGCCGGTTGCGCGAATCGACAACAACGACCAGATTTACAGTACATTGGAGCTGAAGTTCAAGTACATCGTCAAGGAAATCAAGGCGTGCTACGAGAAGGGGCAGCCGGTACTCGTCGGTACGGTCAATATCGAGACCTCCGAGTTCATCGGAAAACTGCTCAAGCGGGAAGGCGTTCCGCATGAAATCCTCAATGCGAAGCACCATGAGAGAGAGGCGGAAATCGTGGCGCAGGCGGGGCGGTTCGGAGCCGTCACCATTGCGACCAATATGGCGGGCCGCGGTACCGACATCATTCTCGGAGGAAATCCCGAGTTTATGGCGAAAAAAGAGATGCTCAAACGCGGATATGAGGACCATATCATCGCCTATGCCTCTTCCCCTTTCGAGTACGAGGATCCCGAAATCCGGGAAGCGAAGAAACTCTACGATGAAATATACAACAACTATAAAGCGGAAACCGACGAGGAAGCCGAAAAAGTCAGGGCGGCCGGCGGTCTTCACATCATCGGTACGGAGCGCCACGAGTCGAGGCGTATCGACAACCAGCTCAGAGGACGTTCCGGAAGACAGGGAGACCCGGGAAGTTCCCGCTTCTTTATCTCGTTAAAGGACGATTTGATGCGCATCTTCATTCCGGAGAGAATCGCCAAATTCACCGAGAAGCTGGGCGAGGATGCCATGCCGATCGAGATGGGGATGATCACCAAGAACGTCGAAATGGTACAGCAGAGGGTGGAGGGCAGAAACTTCTCCATCAGAAAAAATGTCCTCGAATTCGACGATGTCATCAACAAGCAGAGAGAGATTATATACGAACAGCGCAAGAAAGTATTGCACGGAGAAGATGTCAGAGCGAATGTCTTCTCCATGATTGAAAAAATCATCGATCGCAATGTCGCGATTTATACGGCGGGCTTCAAGTATCCCGAAGAATGGGAGCTGACTGAGCTCATGACGCAGCTCGTTCACGTGTTCGGGCCGGAGTTCCGGGTGGATTTCGGCAAGGTTGAAGATCTGGAAATCGAGACGCTGAAAGAAAAGCTGATGGCGGAAGTGACGGCGCTCTACGAATCCAAGGAGGCGTCCGTTTCGGAAGACACCGTGCGCGAACTCGAGCGCAATGTGCTCCTCGGAACCGTCGACAATTTGTGGATCGATCACATCACCGGAATGGATGAACTCAGAAGAGGCATCAGCCTGCGTGCAATCGGACAGGAAGATCCGGTCATCGCGTACAAGCGGGAAGGATTTGACATGTTCGACGCCATGATTATGGAGATTCAGGAAAAGACGGTGTCCACGCTCATGTCGATCAATGTCGAGAAGGACAAGGTCGAAAGAGAGAGTGTGATCAAGTCCAGCCGCGAATCGGGGCCGGTAACCGTCAAGACGAGATCGGCGAGCGACAAAGTCGGAAGAAACGATCTTTGCCCGTGCGGAAGCGGCAAGAAGTACAAGAAATGCTGCGGAAAGGATGTGGCGGAGTAGCGGCGGACAAATAAGCAGGACAATCAAGACAGCGGAGTATACTATGGATTACGATATGATGATCAGACAGAGAGATGCATTTGCGCAGAGGCTCGCATCTCTGAAGGAGTCTCTTTGACCTTCATGGCAAGAAACTGAGCCTTTCCGAGCTGGAACTCAAGGTCAATGAGCCGGATTTTTGGAATGAGCCGGAAAAAGCGCGCGAGATCACCAAGCAGCAAAAATCGCTGATGGACATCGTGAATGCCTATCAGGACACGGAGAACCTCTGGGAGGATGTCAATACGGCGATCGAACTCGCGGAAGAACTTGAGCGCACGGGCGAAAATGCCGTGGAGTACAAGGATGAAGCGGTTTCGCTGGCGCAGACGTTCTGCGATAAAATGCGTGCGCTGGAACTTCAGACCATGCTCACCGGCGAGTATGACCACGGCAGCGCCATATTGAGCATTCATGCCGGAATGGGCGGGCTCGACGCACAGGATTGGGCGAAGATTCTTCTTCGTATGTACAAGCGATGGGGGGACGACAAGGGCTATACCGTCAAGACATTGGATCTTCAGAACGATCCGGAGGCGGGAATCAAGTCCGCAACTCTCTCATTTCAGGGCGAGAATGCGTACGGATTCCTCCGCTCGGAAAAAGGCGTGCATCGTCTGGTGCGCATTTCTCCTTACAATACCTCGGGCAAGCGTATGACTTCGTTTGCGTCCGTGGACGTGATGCCGGAGCTCGACGACGATGTGAGCGTCGACATCTCCCCGAGCGATATCGAAATGCAGACATACCGTTCGACCGGAAGCGGCGGACAGCATGTCAATACAACGGATTCCGCGGTTCGTCTCATACATAAGCCGACCGGGGTCGTCGTCCAGTGTCAGAGCGAGCGCTCGCAAAAGATGAATCGTGAGACCGCGATGAAGATGCTCGTCGGCAAGCTCCTGGAAATCAAGATGGCGGAGCAGAAGGAGAAGATTTCGGAGATTGCGGGAGACTATTCGCAAAGTACCTGGGGCAGCCAGGTTCGTTCCTATGTCTTTCAGCCGTATACCATAGTCAAAGACCATAGAACCAATGCCGAAAACGGAGATGTGCAGGCGGTCATCGACGGGGATCTCGATCTGTTTATCGAGGCCTATCTCCGCAGCGACGAGAATAAGTAGCGGGTGCACAAATCGCTGACAGGTCGGGATGAAGGGAGTGAAATCTCTTACAGGTCGGCGTAGCGGGAGCGCACCGGTTAGGTGAGGAATAAACAATCAAACAGTTATCAATAGAATCGGACAGGAGGGAAGTATGCTTTTAATCAAAAACGCCAAAGTTTACACCATGGCGGGAAAGACGTCGGAAAACACCGATATCCTTATAGAAAAGGGAAAAATTAAGGAAGTGAAGAAGGGAATCGCCGCTAAGAAAGGGGTTGAGGTGATTGATGCCACCGACAAGCTGGTTTTTCCGGGTTTCATCGATGCGCATTGCCATGTCGGCATGTGGGAAGAGGGAATGGGCTTTGAAGGAAGCGACGGAAACGAAACGACCGACCCTGTAACACCGCAACTCAGAGCGATTGACGCCATCAATCCGATGGACGAGGGCTTTACCAATGCGCTTCGGGGCGGGGTGACCACCATTGCGACCGGACCGGGATCGGCAAATGTGGTCGGAGGTTACTTCTGCGTGATGAAGACGGCGGGGCATAGAATCGATGACATGGTCATCGATGCCGAGTACGCGATGAAGTGCGCGTTCGGTGAGAACCCGAAACGGGTATACAACGCGAAGGGGCAGACTCCTTCCACGAGAATGGGAACCGCGTTCAAACTCAGGGAAATTCTCTTTAAGGCGCAGGAATATCAGAAGAAGTGTAAGGCGGCGAAGGGCGATGTCTCCAAAATGCCGGCGTTCGATATGAAGCTCGAGGCGCTTCTGCCGGTTCTGGAGAGAAAAATTCCTCTCAAGGCGCATGCGCACAGAGCGGACGATATTTTTACATCCATTCGAATTGCAAAGGAATTCAATGTTCATCTGACTTTGGAGCATTGCACCGAAGGGCATCTGATTGCGGAGGACCTCGCAAAGGAAGGATATCCTGCGGTTGTGGGACCGAGCTTCGGAAATAAGTCCAAGATTGAGCTCAACCAAAAGAGTTTTGAAACGGTCGGAAAACTCGATGCCGCCGGAGTGAAGGTTGCGATTATGACGGACGCACCGGTGATTCCGATTGAAAATCTGGTCACGTGCGCCGCGTTGGCACATAAGGCGGGTATGAGTGAGGAAGCGGCTTTGAAGGCGATTACGATCAATGCTGCGGAGATTTTGAGGCAGGAAAAGCGTCTGGGCAGTATTGAAGTCGGCAAGGATGCGGATCTCGTCGTTTGGGATCGCCATCCGTTCGATTTGCAGGCGAGGGCGCTTTACACCATCGTCGACGGTGAAATCGTTCATCAGGAATAGATGCGGAATCCCGGACGGGAACTGTGGAGACGGAGTGCCGTCCGGCGGGAGAGCGTCGGTATGATTTATAAAATGAGTGTGGGGGTGGGAGATGAGAGTCTTGAACAAAGATGTTTCGATATTGGCGCAAGCGATTGTGAATAGCGGCAAGCGGCTCATATGCCTGATGGGAGATCTCGGAGCCGGCAAGACCACTCTCACACAGTCCATTTGCGGGATTCTCGGTGTGGAGGATGATGTGGTCAGCCCGACGTTCAGCATTATCAACGTCTACCGGATTCCGGAGAAGGCGGGCGGCGGTGATGTCTACCACATCGACCTTTATCGCATCGATGATGTGTCGGAGCTGGATGAAATCGGATTTGACGATATTCTGTACTCGGATTCGCTCGTGATAGTGGAGTGGGCGGATCGCTATGCGCATCTCTTTCCGGATGAGGCGTCCTGGATCAAGCTCGGAATAGAAGAAGACGGGACGCGGTATGCGATTTTGCCGGATGAGATCAAAATGTCGCATTTGAGTTCGTAGATGGAGGATGGATTGAAACGTTTGGTTTTTGATTGTAGCGGAGATATCGCAAGTGTAGCAGTGTTTCATCAGGAAGAATTGTTGGCGGAGCTTTCCGTTACGGGCAAAAAAAATCATGCATCAATTCTGCTTCCGACAATCGACGATTGTCTGAAGGAAGCGGATTTGTGTTTTGCCGACATCGATGAAGTCTATGTCTGCTCCGGACCGGGTTCGTTTACGGGGGTGAAGGTCGGCTTGGCGACGGCGCTCGGCCTGGTTGCGCCAACGCGAAAAAAACTGTTTGTATTTCCTTATGCGGCGTTGATTTTGTCGAAGGCGCTGATGATTTATCCGCGTCTGTTGGACGGTGTATCTTCCGATTTTACGGAGCATTCGGAGAACGGTGTTGTGGCTCTGGGAATGGATGCCGGGAGAGGAGAAATGTACTGCACCTTAGTCGAGCCGAATGAAGACGGCGTCAGCGTGATCGGATCGAAGCTGATGAAAAAAGATGAAATCTCCGCTCCGTTCGTGTTTGAACATCTTCCTGCAAGATTGCTCATGGAAATGCCTGAAAGATATCGGTCGCTCTTCGTCTCGGAGGAACTTGAACCGCTGTATTTCAGAAAATCACAGGCGGAAGAGTCTTTGGATATGAGGAGGGATTAGATGAATGTAAATCTGGTTGTGCGGGATGCGCAGGAGCGCGACCTGGTCGAGATTGAAAAGATTGAAAATCTGAGTTTTACGGATCCCTGGACCCCCAATATGCTTCTGGCGGAGCTGAGAGATCCGAAGGCGTACTTTGTCGTCGCGGAAATCGAGGGTTTGGTCGTCGGATATTGCTGTGCGGAGAATATAGCCAAGGAATTCAATATCATGAATATCGCGGTCAATCCGGATTTCCGGAAGCACGGGATCGGGGGGATTCTGCTCGATCATTTGATCGATTTTGCAAAGCATTATAAATTGATCGGCATCACTTTGGAGGTGCGTGTTTCGAATGATGCCGCAAAAGCGCTCTATCTCAGCAGAGGATTTCGAACCGAGGGCGTGAGGCGAGGGTATTATCGGGACGGAGAGGATGCGGACATTATGTGGCTGACATTCGAAC
>JAUMXJ010000024.1 GCA_030529205.1 Bacillota bacterium
GTATCAGGAGCCTTCTTGGTATTGGTGACGGTGTAAGCACCGCTGACCGGATCTTTTTCGATATTTACCGTGTAGCCGTCCAATTTGACTTCTTCGATTTCGTATGAAATATCACCGTCTGCATCCGCTTTGTCCACTTCGAATACATGGTTCCATTTGTTGGTCTCATTCAACTCGACTTCGGTGACTTTGACCGGATTTCCGCCGACCATCTTGTTTAAGATGATTGTGACCTTTTCAGCCGGATCTCCCACCCATTTCTTGGTGACGGGAATCAAAATTTTGTTGAGCGGTTGCTCCATATTGGTAACCGTTATAGTTGTGAGATTTTCCGTTTTATCTACCGTGTGGTTTACTACATAACCTGCAATCGGGGTCTCTTCCACAGAGTAGTTCACTTCATTGCCGTTTTCATCTTGTTTTGCAAGGTCATGGAAGGTGTGGGACCAATTGTTTCCGGTATTCAGAATAATGGTATCTCCCACCTTGGTCTTTTCGCCGGCGCCGACACTTTGATACAGAGTGACTCTGGCATCCGCCTGCCTAGCTCCTTTCCAAACTTTCCTGATGACGACATCTGTTTTCGGAATGTTTGGAATTTCCTTGTTTGTAATGGTAAATTCATTTTCTTTTACCGTATTGTACACAGGTGGATAATATCCCGGAATCTGTGTTTCCAATACTTCGTACGCAATGAGGTCTCCTGATGCATTGTTTTTCGGAAGATTGAGGAAGGTATAGACCCAACCGTCGTGCTTGTAGATGGTGGCTTCTCTCTTTACAACTTCTTCCGTTCCCACTTTTCCGATCAGGGTAACGTTTACGGAATTCTGTTCAGTGCCGTCCCAGATCTTCGTAACCTTTACATCTACCTTCTCTCCGGTCTTTTCTTTGTTGACAATGGTGAATCCCTTCTGGATATTACTTCCCGGCTTTATACTCGATTCATATCCCTCAATCGGGATTTCCTTTACAGTATATGCAATAGCTGAGCCGTCCGGATTTTCAAGAGGCAGTCCGTTCACTGTCACCTTCCAGTCCGGAGCAAAGAGTGCTCTGCGCGAGCCCGGAACAAGTTTTCCGTCCGCATAGACTTCAAATTCCGCTTTATCAGCAGGTTTTCCGTCCCATTCTTTTCGAACGATGAAGGATGTTCTTTTGAGAACCTGTACACTTCCCGATGAACTCGAGTAATTCATCAGAGAGCTTGCTTGGTACACATTCGGCTTCGGCTCCGCAGGAGTTCCTCCGCCGCCGGAACCGCCGCCGGAAGCATTCGGATCGTAGTCCACCCACTCGATGGCAGCTGTATTTTCATACTTGCTGTCAACTTGTGCGACCTTAATATGGAAGATGAGATTCCAGGCGCGAATCTTTCCGTCGTACGGATTTCCTCCTTTTCCTGCATATTTGCTCATCATCACATTATACTGATCCTGCGTAATTTTGGCTTTAGGATCCTCATGATTCAGTCGAGTGTCCAGGAATGTCTCAAGAGGGGTGGTGCTCATGGCTTTAGATTTTGTGAAAACGCCCGCATAGGAACCGTAATCGTGGTCATAGGTCGAAGGAGAAGTTCCCAGCCCTACAACAATCAGTGTTCTTTCTTCATTTTGTTGATCCCGGTATGTGAGAACACCGACAGTCGGCTCGTTTCGTCCCGCTTCTTTAATTTTATTGATAAAAGGTCTGATTCCGTTGACGCCCCGGTCGGTGGTTTCTCTGATGACGGCTGACGGAAAATCGATATCCGTGCTGTGCATGTAGTTTGTTCCGAGTTGATTTTTCTTTTCTCCCTCCGCCAAAGGAACATAGTATGTGGTGCGCATTTTTGCAAATTCAAATGTCGCGCCTTTCGGTAATACGTCATAGACGACAATGTCCTTACGATGCTTAATCGAATCGGTTTTGAAATAATTGACCAGTTCATCAAATGCGACCTGGATGGTCCATAAAATTTTAGAATCGTTCGGCACCGTGTCGCCGCCCTTAGTCAAAATACTGCCGTTAGTCATTGGATTGATTACAACAATCGGCTCATTGACATGGACAACCGCCGGATCCTGTCCTTCAAATCCGATTCTGAGATCTCCGAAACTGAAAAGCTCAGCGGCGAATTTGAAATTTCCGTTCTGCATGGAGTTAAAGCCTTCCACCTGTTCATTGAGAGTTGCCCTTAACTTCAGTGCCTTGGTGGCATTGTCCTGAATGAAAGTGTATGTTCCGAAAATGACCGGGTTGCCGTCCTTTGTTCCCTCAAGATCGAATGTCTTTCCGGCGAGTTTTCCAAAAAAGTGCCCGTCGAGTATGTTCAGCTCAAAATAATCCCCTTTGTGGAGTGCTTCTCCTTCGGGAATTTCCCAGTAATACTCCATTCCGACAGCACGCCATTGTTTGATGTTGGCAAGCTGCTGCGGAGTTAAGTCGGTTCGAAGCTTTCCGTTTACGACAATCGGCGTGGTTATTCCGCCTGAATTTGTCGAAAAATTAGTCTTGTCTCCGAGCCATTTAATGCGTGTGCTGATGTCTTTTCCACCGTCCGCAGTTCCCTCTCCCGGGGTTCCGTTGGCAAACACATTGCTTCCCAAGCTGAGGTTGCCGAACAGAAAGGAAATCGCAATCAGCCATACGACAAAGATTTTGATTTTTGAATTCTTCATATGCCCTCCGATTCATAAAACATGTAATCTTGTTAAATGTGTTAAAATAGTTGTAAAAAGGCGATTTATTCAAACACATCGCAAAGATGTACAACTATCTAGTCTAAATTATACTTGAAATATGAAAACAACATAAGTACAAAAGGATAAAAAATTTTTTATATCCGAGTGGGACAAAACGCCTAATTCGTGTATTCCAAGGTCTGTTTTGCACTTTGTCGTACAATTTATTCTGCCTTAATGAAAATTTAAGATTGCTTGTGTATCATGGGCGAGAAAGGAGGTTCGTATGCCTTGGGATTATATTAAGATGACTTGGGTAGTCTTGTTTATATTGTTCATTGTCGTAGAAGCGTTTACAGCCGGAGTTGCATCAATATGGTTCGCATTCGGTGCGCTTGGAGCTTTGATTGTAGCTTTGCTGGGAGGCAATCTGCTTTGGCAGGTCTTCACCTTTCTCGCCGTGTCCGCGTTGTTGCTGGTGCTCACCAGACCGATTGTGAAAAAATGGCTGAATGTTCGTGTGACGAAGACCAATGTGGACGCGATTCTCGGGAAGACCGGCGTCGTGACGAAGACCGTATTTTTGAATGAATACGGAGAGGTAAAGGTCGACGGTCAAAGGTGGACAGCCAAGACGGTCGGAGAAACGCCGATTGAATTGAACGAACAGGTGGAAGTAATCGCGATAGAAGGCGTGAAACTGATTGTAAGAAAAAAATAATAGAACATTCCCATTCGGTTTGTCTGAATGGTAATATAATAAACATCTAGGAGGCATTATGGAATTATGGATTATCGGTATCATAGCGGCAGTGTTGATGCTGCTTGTGATCACAAACATTCGAATCGTTCCGCAGTCAAACAGTTTTGTTATCGAGAGATTGGGCGCGTATTTGACGACATGGCAGGTAGGTCTTCATTTTAAAATCCCTCTTGTCGACAGGGTTGCAAAGAGAGTTTCCCTGAAAGAAATGGTCGCGGACTTCAAACCCCAGCCCGTTATTACAAAAGATAACGTCACGATGCAAATCGACACAGTTGTTTATTATCAGATTACAGATCCGAAGCTGTTTACCTACGGCGTTGTCAACCCGATTTTGGCAATTGAAAACTTAACCGCTACAACACTTCGTAATATTATAGGTCAATTGGAGCTGGATCAGACGCTCTCTTCCAGAGATCTGATCAATACGCAGATGAGATCGACGCTCGATGAAGCAACCGATCCTTGGGGAATCAAGGTCAACCGTGTCGAACTGAAGAACATTCTCCCGCCGAAAGACATTCAGAACGCCATGGAGAAACAGATGAGAGCCGAGCGTGAGAGACGTGAAGCCATCCTGAGAGCGGAAGGAGAAAAGAGATCGGCGATTCTCATTGCGGAAGGTAATAAGGAATCTGCCATTTTGAACGCGGAAGCTGCAAAACAGGCGGAAATTCTGAAAGCGGAAGCGGACAAGGAAGCCAATATCAAGCGTGCGGAAGGTGAAGCGGAGGCAATCCTCAAGATTCACCAGGCGACTGCGAAAGGTCTCGCGCTTCTCAAAGAGGCGGATCCGAATGAATCCGTTCTCAAAATCAAGTCTTACGAGGCTCTTGCCAAGGTGGCGGACGGCAATGCGACCAAGTTGATCGTGCCGACCGAAATCGCTTCCATCACTTCTCTCGCTTCTGCCGTGAAGGAGAGCATCAAGTAGAAATCGCTGCGAAATTTCCGCCGGCGTTTCGTAATATATCGGCATAGTTGCCACGTGCGGCTATGCTTTTTTTGTTCGCGTATTTCGGATACGCGCCAAACAATGATATAATGTCGTGGTAAAAGAGTTGGAAACGGCGGTGACGGAATGGATACATACATCGATTTGAACAGTGATATCGGCGAGGGTTTCGGGAGTTATATCTGCGGAATGGACGCGGAGATTATTCGTCACATCACGAGTGCAAACATCGCGTGCGGATGGCATGCCGGCGATCCTCTGATCATGCAGAAAACGGCGCGGGAGTGCCTGCGGCACGGAGTCGGCATCGGGGCGCATCCCGGGTTTCCGGATCTGATGGGCTTCGGTCGTCGAAATCTTGCGGTTACTCCGGAGGAAGCGCGGGCCTATACCCTGTACCAATTGGGGGCGCTTGATGCGCTCGCAAGGGAGGCGGCGTTCTTGCGTTCACAAAGCCCGGTTGCCTCGGATGAAGGGGGCGTTGCGGGCAGTGTGCATCCCTTACATCATGTCAAACTGCACGGAGCTTTCTATAATCTGGCGGCGAGGGACGAGAAAATTGCGGATTCCGTGATAGACGGAATCGGGAGTTATGATCCGAATCTGATTATCGTGACCTTGAGTGGAAGTTACATGGCGAGAGCTGCACGAAGCCGAGGACTCAGGGTGGCGGAAGAAGTTTTTGCGGACCGCGGTTACCATGCCGACGGGACGCTGGTGGCACGAAATCATCCCGGTGCCTTTATCCGCGATCGGGAGACCGCGATGCGAAGAGTGGTGACGATGGCGAAAGAGGGCAAGGTGGCCACGGTCGACGGGAAGGAGATGGAGATTCGTGCGGACACCGTCTGCGTGCACGGAGATAATCCGGAGGCGGTCGCATTCGTTATAGAGATACGCCGCGCTCTGGAAGAGGCGGGAGTGTCGGTTTTGCCGATGAATCGATTCATCTGATGACGACGGTATCGTATCGTCGGATGAACGGGGTGTAAATGAGGTGAGTATGAAGTACGAAAAACCGAGAATATTAATCAGCGGAGAGGATGCCGTGGTAGTTGAGTTCGGCGACGGCATCGATTCCGCAATCAATGCGGATGTACATAAGCTGATGGCGGCGCTGGAGTCCATGCAGCTCGACTATATTGTGGAAATGGTGCCGACGTATCGTTCCCTTTTGATTCAGTACAATCCTCTTTTGATTTCGCATTCCGAAATCACGGGGATTTTGCTTGAAAAAATCAACGGAAAAAAAGAGAAGAAGAGCATCAAAAATGCCTGGTTTATTCCGAAGAGCAATGTCAATTACAAGGAGGATCGGGGCGGAGTTTCTTCCGGCGGGTACGAGGATTATGTGAGATTGATTGAAATTCCGACCCTGTACGGGGGAGAACACGGAGCGGATTTGGCACATGTCGCCGAAACGAACGGCTTGAGTGAAGTCGATGTCGTCCGCATCCATTCGGGAAGGGATTACCTCGTCTACATGCTCGGGTTTATGCCGGGCTTTCCGTATCTCGGCGGACTTGACGAACGCATACACACCCCGCGCCTTTCAAATCCGAGGGCAAAGATTTCCGCCGGATCTGTGGGAATTGCGGGGAGTCAGACCGGAATCTATCCTGTCGATTCTCCGGGAGGGTGGCGCTTGATCGGCAGGACTCCGCTTCGTCTTTACGATGCGGAGGCGGAAACGCCGGTGTTTGTCTCCGCGGGGGACTACATTCGCTATGTTCCCATCGGTCTTTCCGAGTTCAATCGGATTGCGAAGACCAAGGGCTATCAGCCGACCGTTCGATTGGTGCACAGAAGTGAAGTTCTGGATTCCGTTCATGTCGAAATCAGGCAGGACGACCTGGGAGATTTCGGCAGGGAGTATGTTCCTGAAAACACGGGACAAACTTTGAAGCTGCTCTCCGACGGACATGTTGTTCCGGGCATGCGGGACGAGAAGAATGTCCGAGTCAAGGTCTTAAATCCCGGTGCGTTAACCACCGTTCAGGACTTGGGACGCGCGGGTTACCAGAAGGTCGGAATCCCCGTCTCGGGTGCAATGGATCAGCTCTCGTCCAGGCTGGCAAATATTCTCGTAGGAAACGGCGAAGAGGAAGCCGTGCTCGAGGCGACTTATATCGGACCGGAATTGTTGTTTGAAGACAGCACGGAAATTGCGATTACGGGTGCGCGGTTGCAACCGAAAATCAACGGAGCGAGGATTCCCATGTATCGGGCGATTTCTGTTGAAAAGGGGGATGTTCTCAGCTTCGGACCGAGTGAAGCGGGGGTGCGCACCTATATTGCGGTTGCCGGAAGCCTGTGCGTTCCTGTCGTGAACGGAAGCAAATCCACCTATTTGAAGTCTCAAATCGGCGGTTTGGACGGAAGAAGGCTACAGAAAGAGGATGTGTTGGAATTTGTCTGCACGGGCGATGACAGCGGAGTGAAAAAAGATGTGGATGTACTCGAGATCTTGGGCGATTTGGCGGAAATGCCCGAGAAAAAATGCATGGTCAACGTGGTGCTCGGGCCTCAGGATGATTGTTTTACGGAGGAGGGTCTGCGCACTCTCTTTTCCGGGGACGGGTATGAAATCACTGCGGAATCCGATCGTATGGGGATGAAGCTCAGCGGGGCAAAAATCACACATGCACGCGGTGCGGATATCGTCTCCGATGCGACCGTTTTCGGGGCAGTGCAGGTACCTGCAAGCGGGCAACCCATTGTCCTGCTCGCCGATCGGCAGACGACCGGCGGTTATACCAAAATAGGCACGGTGATTAAGGAGGATGTGTACCGCCTTGCGCAAGCGGCTCCGGGGACACATGTGAGTTTTCGGGTAATCGGGATTGACGCGGCACAACAGCGCTATCGAGCTTTTTTTCAAAAGCTGGAAGAGGTCAAGAGAGCGTTGAAACGCAGGAATCAATAGAATATGTAAATATATGGAGTGTCGGAGGGAGTATGATTCTTTCAGATAAGACAATCAGGAAAATGTTGGATGAAGGGACGTTGAAAATAGAGCCGATGGAATCGGAACAGATTCAGCCGGCGAGCGTCGATATCAGGCTGGGTCACACATTCAGCGTGGTGGAGGATTCCCCGAAGGGGATTATCAATCTCAATGACGAGATTCAGTATAAGATGATTGAGAGCGATACCTATGTATTGCTTCCGGGACAATTCGTCCTGGCAACCACAATGGAATATATCACGCTTCCGAATGATTTGACCGCATTCGTCGAAGGAAGAAGCTCGCTCGGTCGAATGGGGCTGTTCATTCAGAATTCCGGTTGGGTGGATCCCGGATTTGAAGGGGAGATTACGCTGGAATTGTACAATGCCAACCGCTGCGCAATTGAACTGAAAGCGGGCAGGCGCGTCGGACAGCTTGTGTTCGCGAAGATGGATGATGTTGCGGAAAATCCGTATCGCGGAAAGTATCAGGGACAAAAAGGCGCAACGGGTTCTCGCGTCTACCTTGACTAGGAAGCGGAGAATGTCGGGTGCGGATTCGGGATGGAGTCGGATTGAATAAAGAATGGGCACAGTACGAGGGCAGGATGTTGAAATGGCGAATGACTGCCTTTGTCCTTCTCGCATTTTTGTTGCTGGGTTTATTTGTACTCAGCATCACATTCGGGGTGTTTGAAATCTCCCTCGGAGATATTTTAAAAGCACTTTTCGGCGGATTTTCGCAGTCGGATACCGAACACATGGTGATTATGACGCTTCGCTTGCCGCGTGCGCTCTCGGCGATTGCCGGAGGAGCGGCTCTCGCGGTTTCGGGTTTGATGTTGCAAACTTTTTTTCGAAATCCGATCGTCGAGTCTTATGTCCTCGGTATTTCAAGCGGTTCTTCTCTTTTTGTCGGATTGCTGATTCTGGCGGGAGTGAGGCTGGGCTTTACGGTGATTACGCCGTTCTATCTGTTCTCCGGGGCATTTCTCGGTGCAATGGTGATGATGCTGGTCATCCTGTTTGCGGCAAGTCGCGTAAAGAGCATCGTCACGCTGCTGATTATCGGAATGATGTCCGGATATGTATGCAATGCGGCGATCTCCATCATGGTCTCCTATGCGGATAAGGAAAACATTGCGGCGTTCGTCTCTTGGGGGATGGGCAGTTTTTCGGGAATCGGCATGGAAAGTGTCGGACTCCTGTACCTGCTCACCGTTCCGATGTTTTTTTTGGCGTACTTCATGGCGAATCCGTTAAATGCTCTGGCGCTCGGGGATGCATATGCGGGCAGCCTGGGTGTTTCGGTGCGTGCACTCCGTTTGTTTTTGATCTTTATATCCGGAGTCCTGACCGCCTCCGTTACGGCTTTTGCGGGTCCCGTTTCTTTTATCGGATTGGCTGTGCCTCATCTCTGCAGATTGATATTTCGCACGAACAACTTGAAAATTCTGATTCCGTCCGGCATTCTTCTGGGCGGTGTGATGACAAGTCTTTGTGATTTTTTGGCGCGCAGCATTGTCGCACCGCGAGAGCTTCCTCTCAGCGCCATCACGGCATTTATCGGGGCACCGGTTATCGTCTACCTGCTGAAGAGCAGGGAAAAGGGGTTGCATGGATAGTTTTTTACGCGTCGAGGCGCTTTATGCCGGCTATGGAAAGCATGCGATTGTCCATGATTTTTCGATGGATGCGCTCTCCGGAAAAGTGTACGCGCTGATCGGCCCGAACGGGGCGGGGAAGACGACGATTTTGAGGACGATTTCGGGGCTTCAAAAATCGATTTCAGGCGAAATACGCATTTGCGGGCGGCGCATTGAGGAATACACGAGGAAAGAACTGTCGCGCGTCCTTGCCGTGGTTTTGACGGAGCGTGTTCAACTCGGAATGCAGACGGCTTTCGAAGTCGTCCTGCTCGGCAGGCTTCCGTTTATCGGTTATTTCGGCTCCGCCGATGAAGAAGACAAAAGAATAGCGCTGGAGGCTTTGGAAGTCGTCGGAGCGGCACAATTGGCCGTCAGGGAGTTTGACAGTCTGAGCGACGGTGAAAAACAGAAGGTTCTGATTGCCAGAGCTCTGGCGCAACAGCCGAAAATCATCGTGCTCGATGAACCGACGAGCCATCTCGATATGAAGCATAAAGTCGAAATTATGCGCATTCTCAAAGATTTGTCCCTACATCATCGTGTCTCCGTCGTCATGTCGTTGCACGATGTGGACCTCGCGATGAAGATGGCGGACGAAGTCATGATTTTGAAAGAGGGAAAGGTCGTATATACGGGAATGACCGAGTATGTCCCGCTTCACGCGGACATTACGTCGATTTACGACCTATCCGCCTCC
Organism: Bacillota bacterium; assembly: GCA_030529205.1. Taxonomy (GTDB): domain Bacteria; phylum Bacillota; class Clostridia; order Peptostreptococcales; family Acidaminobacteraceae; genus JAUMXJ01. The sequence goes on from JAUMXJ010000024.1 coordinate 9,677, forward strand.
GTGTATCATCATCCTCTCGGCGCGGTAGAAATCAAAAACGAAAATCCGGAGAAGGTGCTCGTCATCGGAGGAGGAAGCGCGGCGGTGCCCGTTCTGAGATTGTTGGCGAAAGAGAAAGTCGGCGCGGCAATTTGCGGAACAAAGCCGGGGGAATTGGACTATGAGGTAGCGGATGCCATGGGTGTTCGCATCATTGACTGCGATGCATTTTCCGAAGAGAGGAGTGAGGCATGTCAAGAGCTGTGTAATGCCGCGAACTTGTCCGCTCTGGTTGTGGTCGCGGGTGAGAGAAAACTTCCGGAGAGATTGCTCGAGGAAATGCAAGGTACGGAAAAGCTTATGCACTTCTCCGCTTCCAATGCGGGAGAAGTTCAAGATATATTAAGGAGGTTATCATGAAAAACAAATTTTCGGTTCGAGTGTTTGCCGTCGTGCTTGCGCTCGTCTTGGTGCTTCAGGGATCCGTTTTTGCCGCTACGGGCGGAGAACAGCTGCTCAAGCACAATCTGATTCAGGGAACCGGAAACGGTCTTGCTGAAGATCAGGTTTTTACACGGGAACAGTTTGCCAGAGTGGTCTGCGAAGTATTGGGGGAAGCGGAAGCGGCGAAAGCGTACTCCGGAAAACTCATGTATGCGGATGCGGATCAGGTGTCTGACTGGGCAAAGCCGTATGTGGCGTATGTGACCGACAAGAAATGGATGAGCGGAGTCGGAGACAACAAATTTCATCCGTTGGGGATTGTGAGCGAGGCGCAAATCGGAGCGGTCCTGCTTCGTGCGATGGGCTATCAATATTCATGGTCCGAAATATCCGTGAGACTTTTTGCGCACGGTATTGCCCCGATCAAGAGCAATCTGAAGCGAGGCGAAGCCTTTGATTACATTTGGAGAGCGATTCGACAGCCGATCGGAAAAGACGGGAAGTCTCTTCTCGAACGTCTGGGAAAAATGACAAAGGAAGAGCTCAATCAGGCGGATGCGGCGGAAAGTATCCG
>JAUMXJ010000025.1 GCA_030529205.1 Bacillota bacterium
ACTGACACTAATGAAATTGGAAGAACGACACAAGGCGCTCTTCGAAGACATGATGAAAGATTGGAGAGACAGCGGAACCAAGATTTATCCCGGCGCGATCAGAAAAGAATACGAACACTTTTCGGATTTGATAGATTGTTTATATAACGGGGAACCCGAGCCGGGAAAAGTTCCGAGCGACACCTATGTCTGTATGGACGATGAGCGCGGCATCCTCGTGGGAGCGGTGAGCATACGCCGCTATCTCAATGCGCCGCTGCTGTTCTCCGGCGGACACATCGGGGACGGCGTCCGTCCATCCGAGCGAAATAAAGGCATAGCCACCCGCATGATCGGCATGGCGCTCGAAAAATGTCGGGAACGCGGCATAGACCGCGTCCTGATTACATGTGAAAAAGAGAACATCGCCTCCGCCAGGACGATTATAAAAAACGGCGGCGTGCTTGAAAATGAAGTCACGGAAGAAGACGGAACCGTTATTCAGCGGTATTGGATTGAAAATCCATGCGGATAATCGCCATCTTCATACATCGATCCCCGATACGCGCGAGCAATCTGTGTGAGCGCTTGATTCCGGGAGATCGCATATTGTGGTATCCCAGCATATAGCCCCTGCTTTTGACTTCAATACGATCGGACCAATTGAGCTGTTTTCTGTACCGATTCACGCTGAAAAACCCGTCCACACCTTCGATTCCCATGTTTTTCAGCGTCTTCGAGAGCATGAGCTTCAGACCGAACTTTCCGACCGCGTCAAAAACCAGCCTTCCTCCGGGGAAACGTTCCGCCATCCTGCAAACCATTGTTTTCACATCTTCGGTTTTAAAATAATAGAATACCCCCGCCGCAAAAAAGATGACCCCCTTGCTTCCGTCGATTTCATCCATCCACGCATGGTCCTTGAGATCGCAGACCACGTTCTTTTCCCGGTCACCGGGAGGAAGCAGTCGGTTTCGGAGTTCTATGGCATCCGGCAAATCAATATTGATGATGCGGCAACGCCCGTTGTCGCACGCCCTTCCCGTCTGATCCAGACCGCATCCCAAATTCACAACGGTCGCCTCCGGATACAGCTGCAGATATTCGCGAATTTCCCACATCATATCAAGTTGTCGCATCGCGACTTCCAGAGATCCGAACTCAAACGCAAATGTGTCTTTTTTCGCTTCCTGCTCCGAAAAATCATAGTCCAGCTTTTCACACAGGATTTTCGCCGATCGGTCATCAAAGAGCGCGGGATATTTCTCCGCACACATCTTTCTTCCGTAGAGCGGTACAATCAGTGTTTCCTGCACCGTCCCTTTTTCAATGTGATACTTTCGTTCCGTCTTCATAGCCACATCACCTCGTCTAAATCGTTGTTTTCGCATTATTATACATCCGGGAAAAGAGAAGCGACAATCCGATCGGTTCGGAGAATAAAATCAATCCTTCAATCATATTAAAAAAGATTATAATAATAGCAAAAAGAAAATGTTATCACGGAAACAATGGAGGCGCTATGCTGTTACTGAAAAATGCTAAATTATACGGTAAGACCGCAGTCGATATCCTGATCGCCGGCAATCAGGTGGAAGCGATCGGGAACCTTCACACGGAAACATTCCGGGCGGACGATTCCGCCGACAGCACCCGACCCGATTTTTTGGAAGTGCGCGAATTGGACGGCGCAACGGTCATCCCGGCGCTGATCGACCAGCATGTCCACGTGACGGGAGGCGGGGGCGAAGGCGGTATGACGACCAGATGTCCCGAACTGCAGGTATCCGACATTATAGAAGCAGGTGTCGGAACACTTGTCGGTCTCCTCGGAACGGATGCCCTCACACGCAGCGTGGAAAATCTGCTGGCAAAAACCATCGCACTGAAGGAATACGGATTTTACGCACACTGTCTCACCGGGGCATACGAGATTCCCTCTCCCACCATAACGGGCAGCGTCATGAAAGACATCGCCTTTTTGTCCGAATGTATCGGTCTGAAGGTTGCAATCAGCGACCACAGATGCTCTCATCCCACCTATGAAGACCTCGTCAAACTCGCGGGAGAAGTTCGTCTCGGCGGACTCATCGGCAAGAAGGCCGGGGTTATGCATCTTCATGTCGGATCCGGAAAACAGGGGATCTCGCAGATTTTTGAAATCATCGAGAGGGAGAACATCCCTTCCGCACTCTTTCGCCCGACCCATATGAACAATCGCCACGATGAGGCGATGAAGTTGGCGAAACTCGGCTCCTATCCGGACTTTACAACCGGAACGGATCACCGAAAAACCGCACAAACCGTGATTCGCGCGATGGAGGAGGCACCGGAGGGACATATTACCATGAGCTCGGATTCCAACGGCAGTATGCCGAAATGGAACGAAAAGCGGGAAATGGTCGGCATCGGCATCGGAAAGATGAGCACGCTCTACGGAACGGTAAAATCCATGGTCGAGGACTTCGGAATGGATTTGGAAAAAGCACTCGCCCCTTGCACGGTCAATGTCGCAAAATCTCTCGGCATGTATCCGTATGTCGGAACGCTGGAAGCCGGTTCCAGAGCGGATATTCTGGTATTGGATGACAATCTGGACATCCGCGACTTCATCCTCGCGGGCAGGGACGTGATGAAAAACAAAGAGCGTCTGCTCAAAATCAATTTTGTCGATTGACGAAACAAAAGGAATACAAATGAAACTATACTTGGCAAGTGCTTCTCCCAGAAGAGCGGAACTGATGAAAATACTTCCTTACCCATTTGAAATCCACATACCGGATTTTGATGAACGCGCATACGAGCGGGATGTGCGTTCCGGCACTTCCCCCGACGAGATTGACCCGAGCAGACTGACACTCGAAATCGCAAAAGGGAAAGCCGCTCAGGCATTTCTTGAACTGAAGGAGATGCGGGGGGGAGAAGATTTTTTGGTGCTCTCCGCGGATACCGTCGTCGTGCTGGACGGCATGATTCTCGGAAAAGGAGAAAACCGGGAGAAATCTCTCCGCATGTTGAGAAAGCTCAACGGGAAGACACATGAAGTCATAACCGCCGTCTGTTTGGTCGGAAAGGACATATGCGAGTGCTTTGCGGATACGAGTGCGGTATCCTTCGGAATGACGGAAGAAACATGGTTGGAACGCTATGTCGACAGTGAAAGACCGTTTGACAAGGCGGGTGCTTATGGGATTCAGGACGGAGGAGCTTTATTTGTCGAAAAAATCGAGGGCTCCTATCACAATATTATGGGACTGCCTGTTCGTACGGTTTTTCAAATGCTCCGAAAATACATGGAATAAATGCAAAAAGGTGCTGCGCCCGCAACACCTTTATTTTTATCAATGCCTTGTTTTACCAATGCTTCGTGACAGCCGACTACATGCGGCTGATTTTGTATTTATTCTTATTGTCGAAGTACAGACCGAAGATGACGAAGAGTCCGATCAGCATGGAAACTCCGCCCCACAAAGCGACATCCGCGATGAATTTGCCTTTAAGCTCCGGCTCCGACATCAAAAATTCCACTGTCCCTTTGAAGACGGTGAAAATATCCAGATCGGGCTCATACGTCTTAAATGCCTTATAGATGTTCCATGTCCAGATGGAATGAATCCCGAAAAAGACACCGAGGGTTCCGACAAAGAATGAGAAGAACGCTCCGAACAATCCGATTTTTCCGGCAAATTTCCTGTATCCGAAATATGCCAAACCGTAGCCGATTACACTGGAAATCCAAGCCCAATATCCGAGCATCCCGATGAGAAGGTAGACGATACCGCCGATCAATGCTCCGATTGTCGCACCGATCAGACCCAGGAAGACTCTCTCTTTTTTATTGGCTTCCTGCAGCTGTTTTTCCCGCATCGCTTCTTCAAAACTTCTTACTTCCGCATCGGTGAGGTAAAGATATCTGTCGTTGGTGTTGATGACACTGAGCGTGCCGTCATTCTCGCCGGATAAGAAACTTCCGCTGGTATATCCGCTGCGATTGAGATATCCCGTAACCTCCTGATAAAAACGGTCCACTTGTTCTTCAAGTTTCGCTGCGGTCAGCGGAACCGCCAATTCCGCAAAGATGACGCGGTCGTTCGCTCCCACTTTCTTGATGATGCCTTCCTTCAAACTCTGAAGCAGCGTCTGCAACTCGGGATCACTCTCCATGTCTTCACGCACGGCGCTCATTCTGATCTGTACCGTGCCGGCGCCGACATCAAAATGAAAGATGGTATAGCAGCCGTTGATTTGGCCCGCAAACACATCCTTGCTAACCTCGGTGAGACCGTATTTCTCAACCATAAACTCGACTTTTTTTGTTGCCATAATTCCTCCATTGTTTCTTTATGAGTGACATATGACCATATAAACAGCGACAATAACTGCGACATAGGTGACTATAAAAAAACGTTAAATTTTAGTTTTTGTTTCCGTTTTCAGTTCTGTTTCTCGTTTCGTTCTTGTTTTTTCCTCTAATATTATATCTGAGCATGTCAAGAGTTTCATCCGTCATTCGATCTTTCTCGATTCCGTAATCCCCGATGCTGACCCCGTTCCAGATCATCTGTGCCGTCAGTGCCTGCGCGACCAGCATTTCCAACCCGGACTTGGCGACGAGTCCGGATTCCCGCGCCAGGGATATCAGCTCCGTCTCTTCCGGATTGTAGGTCAGATCCGCAACAAATCCGAATTTTTGCAGCGAAGCCCTGTCGATTCCGATACCGCTCAGTCGGTCCGGATATCCCGCCGTTCCGATCGGCGTGCAGTTGACCAACAAACGGACGGCGCTCTTTCCGGCGGACAATGTCCGGAGGGCTGAAACGCTTTCCCTTCCCACAACCTGTGTCGGAATCCCCAGGTAATGCATCAGAATCCGAACCATGCGCGAAGTGGATCCGGTACCGAGCACACAAACCTCCTCCGCTTCTTTGATCATCGCGGAAAAAGAATAACAAAAGCCGAAGATATCGGTATTATGCATCACGGCGTATCTTCCCGAGATGGAGACGGTGTTCACCGCATGTGAGACAATCTCCCGATAACAAGCCCTCGCCTTCTCTCCATCCGTCAGAAGACCGCAAAAGAGGGACGTCGCTTCGATAGCGGTGTCCCGTTCGCCCGAGGCGCCGCTTTCGGAAAAGGCGTCCTTCCGCTCATAGCCGGAGGAACACAGACATTCCTCCACTAGAGATCGATTTTTGTAGGGATTGGTAATATTGAATCCGCCGTATCCCTGAGGAAAGCTTAAATCCGGCATTTCCAAAAGATGATAGCTCCCCTCTTGAAAAGCGGGTGCTCGTTTCATCAGGAATTCATGAATCGTTTGGGAATAGCTGTAGCCCAATCTCTTGCCGATCAGTCCGTACTTCACGTTCTATTTCTCCTCCACGCGCTTCGCTTGGCGCTCCGCATCACGTGCCGCTTCCTCCGCGACCGGATAATTGTCGATGTATCTCGCTTTCCTGTATGTATCGGTCAATTTCTCGGCGGACTGCACCTTGGCATCACCGTGATTACCCATGGTGTACTGCTTCAGATTGGTCGATGTGTCGGCGGGATGTTCGAGCACTTTCATAAATCTGCGATAACTTGCCCGCACTCTTTCCGTCGGGGTCTTCGCGGCAAAAACGGATTTTTTCTTCTTCCGCTTTTTTCTCTCCTCATCCGCGAGGGCCACCCTCTCTTCGACAAACAAGTCAAGTCCTTCTTTTTTGAACGATTTCTTCGTCAACAGATAAATTGAGAGGAGGGTCAGCAAAAGAATCGGAATCAAAAACAGCCAGTAATTCACCGGTTTCAGTTCGATCGGTTTTTCTTCCGCCGTCGTCATCGGAACATCTCCCGTCATAAAGTATGTGGTGTATGTCATCTCCGCTGTCGTCACCTCAATCGTGGCAACGGTTTCTCCGATTCGATCCGGCGGATTGTTGCTCGTGAACGAAAACAGACGCAGAAAAGCGGACAAGAGATCTTCTATCCGCACCATTACCGTTTGAATCGCCTGCTCCACAAGTCCGATTATGCCGCTCAGATACAAGACGGAGACAAGAGCAAGGACGAGGACGAGCAGCATCAACTCCTTCTTGACGAAACTCTCCGTCCTTCTGTCCAAACGAAGCAAGTGAAGCAATAGAACGGTTACGGTCAAAATGACGATCAGATAGATTGCATTGGTCGGAAGCACCGCATTCAGATGTTTCGGCGGCATAAGAAGATACACGAGTGTGACAAAGACCGCCATACCCAAAAAGAGGTATCGTGCAAACCCCGCCATGATGTCGTGTGCATATATACCGACATGTCGGATATTGAGGAGAAAAGAAATCAGAATGTAGCTCCCGATCCAATATTTATGCTCCGTCGTCGGGAAATCCGCGGGAAGAAAAATCGGAAGCAGAACCGGCAACAACAGGATGGGAATGATGATGCGGTCCAGGGTATTTCGCGTTTTCACAAAGGGAAGGATTCGCGCCGGGAGTCTGCCGTCATAGTATAAATACGTATAGACGAGTGCGGACCCGACAATCGCCAAGTACCAGTGAAAACCCGCCTGCGCGCCCGTCAGGCTCTGCGCCAACATCGCGGTTCCGGCAAAGAAACAGGTAAAAATCAGCAGGTAAGTCAAAAAGTCGATCAGCGTCCGATCGAGGCTCTCCATTTTTCTCATACACGCTCCTCAGAATGTTTCCCGAATTGTTCCTCCGCATAAATACGATACGAACGAATGCCCCGCTCGAAAAATAATGCGTCCAGCAGTCTCTCCGCCTCCATCGTCCGCTTCAATCCGATATAGATGATCGCCTTGTTTCCCTGCGCCGCCTGATGCAACAAAGCATCGGTCGACAGAAGCGCCATGCTTTTTGTGCGCCCCAAAAGTTCCAAAACCTGTGTGATCGGCGTCTGACCCGGCACAATATGATAGGAGCTCTTTTTGTCAGGCGTGTGAGCATTGGTCATAAAACCGAATGATATCCCGGATTCCAACATGGATTCCGTCAAGGACCGACACAGCGAATAACCGAACTCCAAGTACGAGATATACCGATCGCGGTTCCCGTCAAACAGGTAGCTCAGATCATACACCACCGTGACCGCATCGTCTCCGAGGCGGTCAAACTCTCTCGTCATGAGACGCCCGGCTCTTGCCGACTGCTTCCATGAGATGTGTTTCATCGGATCGCGCGATGTATAATCCCGATATCCTCGCGTCGACAATGTATCCTCGTACAAAGTGTGCTCCCGCTGAACCTCTCCGAGGTAGTCCATCACGGAATGCACCAGTGCGTCCTCCTGTAGTTTTGCAGGATATACCACGACTTCCGAAGATGCGCCCGTCTTGATTTTTTTCATGGAAAATCCGATAAAGTCACCGTGATACAGTTCGGATTCTCCGAGCGCATACACACCCCGCATCGGAAATTCGATGAAGGTCCTGCGTCTGAGAAGCTGCCTGCCTCCGAGATACACGGCGCTCGCATGCTCGTAACTCTCCGACCGCACTTCCAGACATTCCGCGTGTCTTTCTCGCTTCGCTCCGCCGTAATTGTCGACATGCACGTCGGAATCATGCATGGAGCGCAGCACGGCGTACTGCGGAAGGGGCTCGCGAATCGTCAACTGAAACACCGGAATTCTCGAGTGATTTGCAATGACGGTTTCCAACACGACCGCCTCTCCCGGTTCGGTCCGATCCGTCAGCGCTCTCCTCCGATATTCCAGGCTGTCCGAGATACGAAATCCCAGCCGATCCCTCATGGAAAAAGACTGAAGCACAATCCCGACGACTACCAGCATCACCAATATGCCTAGCAATTTCTCTCTCCTTCCTTATTCCATTTCTCCATCAGAATCTCGTCCTACCGGAAATCATCCTACCGCAGTTCTTCCGTAGGCACCTCGACTTTTTCCAACATTTTGATAAAAAAGTCGAACTTGCCGTTGCTGTCGGAGATGTCCCGGTACACACAGCGATGCGCCATCATGTACGGGGCAAGATACTTGACATCCTCCGGAAGGACATATTCCCTTCCTCGGGCAGCCGCTAAGATTCTGGAGGCCTTGTGCAATGCCGTCACACTTCTCGTGGAAACCCCCGCTCTGAAATGCGGATTATTGCGTGTCAAATCGACGATGTCCATCAAGTATCCCTCGGATGCCTTTCCGAAATGAATGAGATCCGCCTCCCGACGACAATGTTCGAGCTCGTCCGGCTGCAGGATACTCTGCAGTTCCTCGATAATCTCGGCGGTCTCCTTTCTTCTCGCGACATCGAGCTCTTCGCTTCTGTCCATATATCCCAGGGAGAGCTTCATCATAAAGCGGTCCAGCTGTGCTTCCGGAAGCGGAAATGTCCCGAAGGACTCGAGCGGGTTCTGTGTCGCCACCACCATGAACGGCTGTTCCATCGGATAGGTCTTTCCGTCGACCGTGACCTGTCCCTCCGCCATCGCCTCGAGCAATCCGGACTGGGTTCTCGGGCTGGCACGGTTGATCTCGTCCGCGAGGACAATGTTCGCAAAGACGGGGCCTTCCCGAAACTCGAACTCTCCTTCTTTCATATTAAAAAAACTGATTCCCGTCACATCGGAAGGCATGACATCGGGGGTGAGCTGAATTCTGCTGAATTTTCCGCCCACCGTCTTTGCAAATGCCCTCATCATCATGGTCTTGCCCGTTCCGGGCAAATCTTCCATCAACACATGTCCGCCGCACAAAAATGCGATTCCCAGCAACTCCGCCTGCTTCGATTTTCCGAGAATCGCCTTAGAAATACTCGACTCCAATCGCTCCAAAAATGATTTGATATGACTCATACGCCCTCCTTGAAAATTATAGCATGTGAAAAAATCGCCTCCAATAAGTTTCGCATAAGCGATTCTTAAAAATTGATAAAGCCTTTTGTTTTTGAATTACAAAGCGTTCTATGCTAAAATTCCCCCATGAGTATTTTAACTGTGAAAAATTTATCCCATGGTTTTGGGGATCGCGCCATTTTCGAAGATGTCTCGTTTCGTCTGCTCAAGGGGGAACACATCGGTCTGATCGGCGCAAACGGCGAAGGAAAATCCACCTTTATGAACATCATCACCGGAAAGCTGGATCCGGACGAAGGAGAAATCGAGTGGTCGAAACGCGTCAGAGTCGGATACCTCGACCAGCACTCCACCATCGCACCGGGGAAGAGCATTATGGACGTCCTTCTCTCGGCATTTCAATATCTCTATGATATGGAAGCGGAAATGAACCGGATGTATGTCGATATGGGGGATGCAGATCAAAAAAAATTGGACGAGTTGATGGAAGAGGTGGGCACCATACAGGACATCCTCGACCACCATGATTTTTATAATCTCGAAGCGCGGGTCAACGAAGTGGCGCGCGGGCTCGGGTTGCACGAATTCGGACTTGACACTCCGGCACTGGATGTCAGCGGCGGTCAAAAAACCAAGGTGCTCCTCGGGAAGCTTCTCCTGGAGCAGCCGGACATTCTTTTGCTCGACGAGCCGACCAACTTCCTCGATTTCGAACATATTGAGTGGCTGAAAAAATACCTGCAGGAATACGAGGACGCGTTCATCCTCATCTCGCATGATGTGCCGTTCCTCAACTCGGTCGTCAATTTGATTTATCACATGGATGCTCGCAAACTCAATCGCTATGTCGGTGACTACGACAATTTCCAAAGAGTGCGCGAAGCCAAGATCAAACAGGTCGAGGCGGCATACAAGCAGCAACAGCAGGAAATTGCGGCTCTCGAGGATTTTGTGCAGCGCAACAAAGCCAGAGTGGCAACGCGAAATATGGCGATGTCCAGGCAGAAAAAACTTGATAAAATGGAGAGAATCGAGCTTGTGCGTGAAAAACCGAAACCGGTCTTTCAATTTAAAAATGCGCGCACCTCGGGCAAACTCATATTCAAAACAACCGACCTGGTTATCGGCTATGATGCGCCGCTCTCAAAACCGATCAATCTCCAATTGGAGCGCGGTCAGAAAGTCGCAATCGTCGGTGCCAACGGTGTCGGAAAGACCACCTTGCTCAAATCTCTGCTCGGAGAAATTCCTGCGATCTCCGGTTCGGTCGAGCTCGGCGATCTGCTCGAAATCGGATATTTCGAACAGGAGACCAGGGAGGCGAACTACAAGACGGCAATCGAGGATTATTGGCAGGAATTTCCGTCTCTCAACCAGGCGGAAGTACGTGCAGCCCTTGCGAAGGCGGGACTCACCACACAGCATATCGAGAGCAAGGTTCTCGTACTGAGCGGCGGAGAGCAGGCGAAGATCCGTCTCGCCAAACTTATGGGAAAAGAGTGCAATTTCCTTGTGCTCGACGAGCCGACCAACCATCTGGATGTGGACGCCAAGGCGGAACTGAACCGTGCACTGAAAGAATTCAAAGGAACCGTCCTTCTCATCTCCCATGAGCCGGATTTCTACGCGGACATCGTCACCGAAATCTGGAATCTGGAGCAATGGACGACAAAACTTGTATAGGAAATCGGAGCGATTAATATAGATCGATGATCTGATCGAAGCGTTTTTCCCAAGCGGTATGAGGAGCGGCA
>JAUMXJ010000026.1:0-833 GCA_030529205.1 Bacillota bacterium
GCTTCGTTCTTTAATACTTTTACGGGCACAAATTCCGCCAAACCCGTGACTCCCACCCGATAGACTCCTCTGACTCCTCCGATTTCGACCAATGCGGAACTCGGAACCAGGAGCCCCTTGTATCCTTTCGGGCTGACCGTGCACGGGAGAATCCTGCTCGTAAAAAAGGACGGAAAACTTGCATGTAAACGAATGACACAAATCGTGCTGTCGCCTTGGGTAAAACTCTCATGAAGCGTCCCCTGCAGTTCGGTGTTCCCGATCCACACGACAAAACTGTCGGCTTCCGTAAATGTCTCCACTCTGGATTCCATTGGAATTTTAACGGCAATCAACACATTGGAATCGTCGATCACTTTGTATATCTGCTCACCCTTCGCAACCACCGCCTTTGCTACATTGGTCTTATGCGGTACATCATCGAGGCGCGAAAAATCAAAAGTGTAGATATTGCTCGGATTTGCAACACCTTCCAGACCGTCCACGCTGAAAGACAGAACCCCGCGCAAAGAGGAGTAGACACTGACAAGGTTTTTTCCGATATAGTCCTCGCGGGCGGATTCGTCCGAAGTGCGATTCTCGACAATTTTACTGAGCAGTTCATGTTTGGATTTGAACTCGCGTTTCTTCGCAGCCGCTTCTTCGTATTTTTTGCGCTCCATATCGACGAGGATGGAGGTGCGTATCTCGGAAAGCTCAAGAAGCAAAGCTCTGCGTGTAATCGCCAGATGAGCTGTCCGATCGTCCTTGTCAACAGATTCTATTTCATTGTCCAGCTCAATCTCCAAAATGACATCACCCTTTTCAATATGGTCGCCTTCGTTCAATTTATA
>JAUMXJ010000026.1:843-10117 GCA_030529205.1 Bacillota bacterium
CCCGAGGACAGCGCATAGATTACTTTTTCGTTTCGCACGACCAAAGCCGTAAAATCGCTGCTCAAATCCAATTCCCCGTACTTGAGTTCGATGGTCTTATCCGATTGAAAAGAATTTCGAATAAAGAAAAAATAAATCAACAAAGTCGCTATAGCAATCAATAAAAATACAGCCATAGCGATTCTCTTGTAATTCAGTCTCGATCTTCGTCTTCTTTTTCCGTTATCCATGTATCTATTCGTTCTCGTGCTTGGTCTTTCGCGTCATCAGATTTCTGATCGCCTGTCTTGCATCCAAACCTTCATAGATGATTTTGTAGAGCATTTCCGTAATCGGCATTTCGATATCGGGCATCTGCGCGAGCAGAGCCATCACGGCGCGAATGGTGTGAACGCCTTCTACGACCATTCCGATTTTCGCCACGGCGCTGTCGAGCGTTTCCCCTTTTCCGATCAGTTCACCGCATCTGAGGTTTCTGGAATGTCTGCTCCCGCATGTGACAATCATGTCTCCCACGCCGGCCAGACCGCTGAACGTCTCTTTTCTTGCGCCCTTTTCCATCCCGAATCTCGTAATCTCCGCAAGACCGCGGGTAATCAGGGCGGCTTTCGCATTGTCGCCGTATCCGATTCCGTCGACAATCCCGGCTGCGACGGCGATCACATTCTTCAGTGCGCCGGCGATTTCAACGCCTTCCAAATCGTCACTGCGGTACACGCGAAAATAATCATTGGAAAAGGCATGTTGCACCGTTTCCGCGAGTTGAGCATTTTCCGAAGCCGCGACGATTGCTGACGGATGCCTTGCGGCTACTTCCTCCGCATGCGTTGGACCGGACAGGAGGACATAGCGATCCGTGTTCGCCACCTTTGACAATGTCAGCCCCGACTTGATTTCTATCCCCTTCGCCAAATTGACCAAGACCGCTTCGTTCGGGATATAATCTCTGTACGAGGCATACGAATCCCGAAAACCCTGCGTTGGAATCGCAGAGACAATCATCTCCGCATCCGCTACCGCTTTTCGAATATCGTGCGTGAACTGAATTTCATCGTGAAGACGGACTCCGGGAAGGTATTTTTTGTTTTCCCTTTCCCGTTCCAACATGGCAATAAAAGCTTCATCTCTCGCATATGCGACGACATGATGTCCGTTATCCGCCAAAAGATTCGCAATTGCGGTTCCCCAGCTTCCCAAGGCAATTACGCCAACTTTCATTATTCGCCCCTTCCTTTCACTTTCATCACAATCGGCGTGCCGCTGAATTCAAAATTCTTGCGGAGACAGTTTTCCAGGTAACGCTGATACGAAAAATGCATGAGTGCGCTGTCGTTGACCGAGAAGAGGAAGGTGGGCGGTCTGACATCGACCTGCGAGGCATAATAGATTTTCAGTCGCTTTCCTTTGTCGGAAGGGACCTGATGCATCGCAATCGCCTCATTGATCACTTCGTTGACAACACCGGTCGAAATTCTTCTGACGGAATTTTCGTAGACCTCGGCGGCGAGTTTTGAAATTTCCCCGATTCTCTGTCCTGTCAGGGCGGATACGAACAATGTGGGTGCGTAGCTCATGAACTGGAATTCTCTCGCGATGGTCTTCACAAAATCGTTGAAGGTGTTGTTGTCTTTCTCAATCAAATCCCATTTATTGACGACGAAGATGGACGCCTTCCCCGCATCATGAGCCAGACCGGCGACTTTTTTGTCCTGCTCGGTGACGCCTTCCGATGCGTCAATCACAATCAGACAGACATCACTTCGTTCAACAGCCGTCATCGCCCTGAGCACGGAATAGCGTTCAATATTGTCGTTGACCTTGGATTTTCTGCGAATCCCGGCGGTGTCGATCAGGACAAACTCCCTCCCGTCCCTTTTGAACGGGGTATCGATCGCATCCCTCGTCGTTCCGGCGATATCGGAGACAATAACTCTTTTTTCGCCGATGATTTTGTTGACCAGGGAAGACTTGCCGCTGTTCGGTTTCCCGATCAAAGCAATTTTGATGACATCTTCTTCATCGTCAAATGCCGAATCGCTCGGAAACAGTTTGACAACTTCGTCGAGAAGGTCCCCCAGCCCCATTCTGTTCACAGAGGAAATCATAATGGGTTCGCCGAAGCCCAGATCATAGTAGTCGTAGAAATGCGCAGGTTTTTTGTAGGTGTCGATTTTATTCAGAACGAGGAGAATATCCTTTCCGCTGCGCCTGAGAATATCCGCGACCTCTTCATCCGCATTGGTATAACTGTACTTGCCGTCGCACAGAAAAATAATTACATCCGCCGTGTCGATGGCGACCTCCGCCTGATCTCTCATCTCGGACAACAACACATCATCGCTCCCGGTATCAATCCCTCCGGTATCAATGATGGTAAAATGATTGCCCACCCACTCGGCGTCGGCATAAATGCGGTCTCTCGTCACCCCCGGAATATCTTCCACGATGGAGATTCTCGCACCGGCGATATAGTTAAAAAGAGTTGACTTTCCGACATTCGGTCTGCCAACTATTGCAACGATAGGTTTTCTTTTCATAAACACCTACTTTTATATTCTTTATGAGTGAATTACAATTCTCCCAGCTGCCGGAGTTCTTCATAAAAACTCTTGACATCTTTGAATTCGCGATATACGGAGGCAAACCTCACGTATGCGACATGATCCAGTTTCCTGAGTCCTGACATAATCTCTTCTCCGATAAAGCTGGTGGAAACTTCCTTTTCCATGCTCGCCTGTATTTTCGCCTCGATTCCGTCGACAAGTTTTTCGATGTCAGACATACTGATAGGGCGTTTTTCACACGCCCTGAGAATCCCGCCCATCACTTTTTTTCTGTCATACTGTTCTCGTGTAGAATTCTTTTTGATTACCATGATAGGAATTTCTTCTATCTTTTCGTATGTCGTCATTCTCTGCCCGCATTCCGTGCACTCTCTTCTGCGACGTATGACGGTTCCGTCATCATTCGGCCTGGAATCCACTACTTTAGAATCTATACAGCCACAATAAGGACATTTCATTTGATTACCTGAATCCCTTCGGAATGTTGAGTCCGGTTTTCTTCGGCTCTTCGCTCACCAATGTAGGGGTTTTTCCGAATGTAAGAGAAGGTCCGGACATCCTCGGCGCATCCGGCTGATTGTTTTGACGTACGCCGGTCGCAATAATCGTCACGCGCACTTCGTTGCCGAGAGACGGATCGGAATGCTTGCCGTGCTTCATGAGGACTGCGGTATCACACTGAGAAGAAACCAATTCAATCATCTCGTTGAACTCGTCAAATCCCAAATTGTCGGAAGACTGAATTTTGAATACCACACCGGTAGCACCGCGAATCGATGTATTGGTAAGTGTAGACTCCAGCGCCTGTCTCGTAGCTTCCAGCCCCGCTCCTTCGTCTGCGGAGGAAGAGCCGACCGCCATATGTGCGAGTCCTTTGTTTTCCATAATGGCACGGATATCGGAAAAATCGGTATTCATCTCGTTTCCGTACTCGAGCACCGTACCCGCGATTCCCAAAATAGCGTCTTTCAAAGGTTCATCGGCGAGTGCGAATACATCGGCAAACGAGAGCTTTTTATTGGATAATCCGACGAGTTTATTGTTGTCGATAATAATCAGAGCATCGGCAAATTCTTTCAGCTTCTCAATGCCGTCGGTCGCCTTTTGCAATTTCAACGATCCTTCATGTCTGAACGGAGTCGAGACGACAGCGACAACCAGCGCTCCAGCTTCCTTAGCCAATCTGGCAATCACCGGAGACGCTCCGGTACCTGTTCCGCCGCCCATTCCCGCGGTAACAAATACGAGATCCATTCCGGCAACACATTCCGCAAGAGCCGCTTCGCTTTCCTCAGCCGCTTTTCTGCCCTTCTCCGGATCGCTTCCGGCTCCTTGGCCTTTTGTGGACTCACCGATCAGAATTTTGTTTTCAAGATTTGAATGAAGCAGTGCCTGTTTGTCCGTATTCACGATGACAAATTTGATTGAACTATAAGAATGCAAACGATCCGAAGCACTTTCTCTCACAATTCGATTGACGACGTTATTTCCGGCACCTCCAACACCGACGACCAGAATTTTCACAATATCCTCTTCTTGATAATTCATAAATCCTCCATCCAAACTTGATTTTATTTCTTCCACAACATCAACAACCTCCGCAACCGCTTGTTTCAGGTTTCTTTTTGGAGGCTGTGGATGATTGCCCGTTTTTTTCTTTTTTTTACCGGAGCTTTCGCCTGTCTTCTCTCTGTGAATCAAACCGTCCAAGACAAACTCCAATTGATTTTTATCTTTTCTTCTTCTTCGCATCTCGCTCGACCCGGAATTTTAAAACCACAATCTTCTTCATCGCATTGTACCATATATTGTGTCTTTCTTCCAAGTAGATACAAGACATTCATTACAAAATTTTATTTTGTGTGACTCGGCGTCGTGAAATTGTCCGCCTCGGAAGGGGTTTCCGGAATCACTTCCTCCGTTTTGTGTCCGGCTTCAAGTCTCTTTCTCTCCAGCCTGTTCTTCCTGATTCGCTCAATCACTCTTCTTCTGATCAGAGCGAGGTTGTTAAACAGTCTCGTTCCGAATACGAACACGGCGGCATAATAAAGGGGAACCCCGATTTTGTCGCCCACCCAGGATAAAGCCATTGCCATCAAAGTATTGATCAACAAACCTGTCGCAAAAATCGCGAGGTCGAACTCTTCGTCATAACTTGCTTTCAATGCACCCACTATGGAATCGATTGCAGCCAAGATTCCCACGGACACATAAAAAGAGGAAATGGCGAAAAATTGCAGGGGAATCGCCAAACCGATCGATATTCCGACAATGACAAAAATGATGACAAATATCATTTTAGAATCAAACCTCCCAGCTTTTTGATTTCAATATACTTCGATGTATTTACTTCGATGCGCAGCCCGTAGCCCTTCAACAAGTCGAGATAACTTCCGGGGGCGTTCATCGTCGCCTCCAATGTCTTTCGATCTCCGATTGCCCGAATGATGTAAGGAGGAGCGAGGTGCTTTTGATTAATGAGAATAACCGGCCCGACACATACTATATCCGAGGTTCCCATGATGACGCGTTCGTCATTCACGGATATCGCCTCTGCACCGGCATTGCGAAGTTCGTGTACAATTTGCTGAATGTCCCCGTCATGCACCAGGACATTGTTTGCGGACTCTCCGGTGTCGAGCTCCCGATCGCCGTCTTTCAGAATAATCACAATCCCGGGGCCGTACAAATCATGTTTTCCCGAAAGCGCTTCCAATTCGAGAAGCTCTTCTTTCAGGACATCATCATAATTGACGCTGAGATCGTTCAGCGCAAACTCGGTTTGCGCGATCTTATCCTTCAAGTACTGCTTTCGCTCGTTCAGTATCTCGATTTCGCGTTTTAAAGTCTTAATCCCCAGCTCCGTGTTGAAACGCTCCCTCTCCGAAACATATTTTCCGCTGTTGACCAAATGGAACGCAAACAATACGACGCTGATGATGAGGACGATAAACAGGGAAAACCTGATCTTTGTCTTCATTTGATCACCGATGAATAAATAAACTTAAAAACACCGTTGTACGCCGGTATTTCCATCTCTTCCGCCGCTCTGACCTCCGCGTAGTACCCCTCGCTTCGGAACTTCGGTATCACCCCGAAACGCTGAGTAATCGCACCGTTCAATGTATCATAATTTCCGATAACCTTGATGACATACGGCACGGTAATCGGCACATAGTTGATGTTGAGTTGACGTCCGACCAATCGAATCTCCGAATAGTTGGTAATCCGCTGCTCGTTGACGCTGATCGCCTCCGCTCCCGACGCTCTCAGCTCGTTGATCAGTTCGAGAATCAGACGATAATCGTATGCCAGACCTCCGTCCGAAAGAGGTTCGTCGAGCGTAATCACAATCCCCGTCCCGCTCAACTTCGTCAGTCCGAGGAACGCCTTGTATCGCTGGATATCCTCTTTTAAGTTTTCGATGTAGACGGATTCCTGAGAAGTGGAGTTCGTAATATTATCGAGCTTTTTCTCAAGCTCCTCCAATTCAATTTGAAGCGCCTGCTTCTCCGCCCTGAGCTTGTTCAGCTCCGCCGTCATCTTTTCATACTGTGTGGGGTCGCTCAGGTAGTTTGTCGAATAGTACTTGTACTGCAAAGCCAAAAAAATTCCCAACAGTACACAGGCAAACCCGACCCAAATAAAACCTTTGTTAAACTTCATGTCAACGCTCTCCAAACGGCTGATAGCCCGGGGATCCGTCGCTGCTGATATCGATTGTCCCGCTGTCTACGCCGTCTTCTTTTAAACTGTTGTATATCACGACAAAGTCGTTGAACCTCTTCTCATAGTTCTCTCCGAGGCCGAAATTCACGGTGATTCCCTCTATCTGAAACAAAATGCAATTGTCCTTAAAACGAATGACACGATCCGGGGTCATTTTTGCCAAATTGAACAACTTCACATAACTGATGATGTTCTGCAGGACATAAAGGCGCACGACATCGATGACCCGTCCCGCAGAATATGTTTCAAACGGAATTCCTTCTATTACAAATCCGTCTCGGGCTTTGTTGAGCACTCCGAGAACGACCATCTCGTCATCGATTGAAATCAGGACATCCAGATAACGGACGGTGACAAAATGTTGTCGATACTCAATTTCTATTTTAACACTGTTCGGGAATACTTTATTGACGGCAGCATTCTTCACAAAAGGATGCCTCAGCAGGCCTTCGCGAATCTTTTCTACATCGACGGAAAAATAAAGTGTTCCGATTTCCAACCCGGTATGCACCATCAGCGTATCCAGATCCATGTCATAGGAACTGTTAAACTCGATTGACTGTATGCGAAACAGAGGACTCTGATAAATCCCGTAAACAGCAAATATCAACACAATCAATCCGATGACAATTCCTATCTTTTTCAATGGCCAATCCTTTAAAGCTTCTTCAGCTCTTTTATAATAACATCGATTGCACAGGGAGTGTCCACTTTTGTCGCAGATTCTTTCATTTTCAGCAACTCATTTTTATTCCGGTACAGGCGGAGCAGCATATCCGCGAGCGTATCGCCCGTCAATTCGTCCTCCTCGACATATATTGCCGCCCCGAGACTCTGCCAATACCTTGCATTGGGCCTCTGGTGATCTCCCGCGACATTGGGAGAGGGAACGACAATTGCGGGCAGTTCGCTGACAATTCCCTCAAATACGGTAGAACTCCCCGCTCTGCACACCATCAGATCCGCACGATTCAGTTCGGCAGGCATATCGAAGATGTACGGAACAATCTCCAAGTTCGGAATATCAGTCGTTTTCAGGCGTTCGTAATAATTCTTTCCGCAAGACAGTTTGATCCGTATCCCCGTTTCTTGTTTCGCCAACCCGGCGGACGCCTCGATCACAACTTCATTCAAGCGGCGGGAGCCCAGTGATCCTCCCGAAACCAGGACGCGCATGCCGTCTTGCAGTCCCTCGGCATATTCCGCCAAACTCCGCGCCTGCGGGCGACGAACCAGGGGAATGCCGGACAATACGGCTTTTTCCTCGGGACAGCCCAGATATTTTAATGATTCCGAAAATGTCATAAAGACACGGTCGACCTTTTTGGACAACCTTCGGTTCGTAATCCCGGGATATACATTCTGTTCGTGAACGGCGGTCTTAATCTTAAGGGAAAGTGCGGCATTCAGGACGGGAATCGACACGAAGCCGCCCGTCCCGACAACCAGTGACGGTCGTTTCTTTTTCATCATGCGCCTGCACATTCGTGTCGCTTTCATTATACTCACGATAGAGACGACGGTCTGCCATGACGCTTTGAGAAGGGGCGTTGTAATTTTGAGCCCCATGAACGGAAGTCCGCTTCTCTCGACCAATTCCCGATCGAGGCAGTCCTCTCCGTCGGAACCGACATAGAGAACCTCATAACCGTCTTCCTGAAGAGCTTTTGCGATGGCGATAGCCGGATTGATATGACCGGCCGTTCCGCCTCCTGTAACAATTGCATATCCGGACATCCTAATCCTCCGCATACATGGAAATGCCGGCAACCAACCCCAGGGATCCCATGAAGACCATGGTGGAGGTACCGCCGTAACTGACGAGAGGGAGCGTAATTCCCGTCGTCGGAATAATGTTTGTCGTAATCGCATAATTGAGAAGCACATGTACGGTAATCAAGATTCCGACACCCGCACACACAAGTGCGGAAAAGCGATCCGGCGCAAGCATCGCAATTCGGAAGCAGCGGTAAATCAGAATCAGGTAAAGGGTCAGCAGGAGCACTACACCGATAAAGCCGAACTCCTCCCCCACATTTCCCAGAATAAAGTCGTTCACGACCTCGGGAAGCCAGAGCTTGTTTTGCGTTCCGTTTCCGAGTCCGGCTCCGAAGACACCGCCCAGTCCGAACGCGTACAGGGATTGGTTGATCTGCCACGCGGCATCCTGAATATCTGTGATGTCGCCCGCGTATACCGCAATCCTCTCCATTTGCCTGGTCATTTTTAAATACAGGTAGACGAGGGACATCATCAGTGCACCGAAACCGCCGACAAAAATAGCGCTTGCACCGTCGAGAAAAATCAAAATCATCCCGATCATACCGATGACGATTCCGGTACTCTTATTTGGTTCGATAAACACCAATCCCGCGACTGTGGCGATTCCGAGGAGCACCATTATGAAATTCTTGAAGTGCTGCTTGTATCCCTTGCGCCAGGCATTCGTTCTTTCACACCACGCCGCTATTCCCAGAATGAGAGCGACTTTTGCAAACTCGGAAGGCTGGAACTGAAAACCCGCCACGACAATCCAGCGATGCACATTACGAACCGGCGGCAAAAACAGCACCAAGACGAGAAGCGAGACAATCAGGGCGCCAAAGAGCCAGACCAAAAGATAATTCTTTTTTTTGAACCATGTGTATTTGAAAAAAAGTGCCACAAAGAAGATGAATGTACCGACGGTCACCCATTTCCAGGTGTCGTCCAACAGTTTTTGACTGTTTTTGCTGTATTGGAGCTCCAGGTAATTGCTCGACGAATAAATCATGACAATTCCGAACGCTAGAATAACAAACGTGCACAGAATCAACACGAAATCCGGATATTTTTTTCTCTCCACTCGCTTATTCCGCCTGTCTTCCATTCTACTTTCCATGTAATTCCGCTACGCAGGACTTAAAATCCCTGCCTCTCTCCTCAAAATCCTTGTACATTCCCCAACTTGCCGATGCGGGAGACAGGAGCACTATCTCCCC
>JAUMXJ010000026.1:10127-10377 GCA_030529205.1 Bacillota bacterium
GCATTTGAAAAAGCGCCGTGCACCGCCTCTTTCAAGGTGGCATAGATGCCGATCGCCTCCGCATGATAGCCGAGTTCCACCGCCCGCTTGCGAATGCGCTCCGCGGTTACCCCGATCAGGGAGAGGCTGGAAATTTTGCCTTTGCCGATTTCCAGCATTTCCGTAAAATCGGAGTTTTTTTCATACCCGCCCGCAATCAGATGACATGGAGCGTCCATGGCTTCAATCGCCTTAATCGTGGAATCCGGAT
>JAUMXJ010000027.1 GCA_030529205.1 Bacillota bacterium
CCCGCAAGCGAGCGTAGCAGGACCGCACAGTCCCGATAGGAAGCCTCTCCGCTTTCCACCAATTGTTTGATTTCCCGCGCAACAATATCCGCTTCCAGCTCGATATTGCGGATATCGCTCCTCTCAGGGCCGCTCTCATGACCATCCGCATCATCTCCGAGGGAATCGTCCGGAGAATGCGACTCCCTCTTCAGAGCAAGCGCCTCCTTTCCTTCGTACCGGAGAACCCTGACGGGATTTCGCACAGCGGAATTTTCTTCCGCGTTCGCGTTCGTAGCAGTCGCATCCCCGTTCGGAGCAGTCGTCTCAATTGTTCGGAAACTGATCAATTCCGCTCCTTTGTACAGCGAAGCCATCTCGTGCCGAAAAATCAGATTGACAAAATCCAGAATCGGCTGAACCGTTCTGAAATTCGTATTGAGAGGAATCACCACGCGTCTCGCTTCGGCAAGTTCCCGCTCGCTCGGCAGCTCCGACGCATAGGCATCATACAGGACGGCGTCATGTTCGACGTAGTGCTGAAAAATCTTCGGTTCCGCACTGCGAAACGCATAGATGCACTGTTTCACGTCCCCGACACGATAGAGCGTACCGCCGACCGCATGGTGCACAATGCGATCCTGGATTTCACTCGAATCCTGATTTTCGTCGACGAAGACGGCTTCAAAACGACTTCGCACGGAATCCCGCACCGCTTCCTTTTCCAACAGTTCAAAGGCTTTGTGCTCCTGGTCTCCGAAGTCGATTACATTTCTCTCCGCCTTGCTTTCGACAAAGCTCTTGCGCACGAGCAGCACAAAATGCGCCAGGTCCTCGAAATAGCGCTCGAACAGCTCCCGATGCGGGATGACTCCGCCCTGTGCAAAGGATTTCCGCTCCTGAAGATCCGCAATCGCCTTTTTCACCGAATCGTGAACACGATCGGCTATGATTTTATAGTCTTCCTGCGCATCGACGGGTATCCCGAAAATCTCCTGTCCGAGGTACACTTCCTCGGGCACGGATTTCAGAGGCGTTCTCCGATACGGTGCATCTCCTCCTTTTTTGACGGCATCAAATCGGTCTCGTATTTTCTCCAAGGTCTCGGAGGCGACGCGGCGCGGAGACTTGATCTCCTTCCATTTTCCGTTTTTGTCCGGAATCACGAGCAGATCGCCCTGCGTTCGAATCCCGGAATTTCCGGCAATCGGGGAGTCTTCTACAAATCTCTCGAAAACGGCGATTTCACGCTCCGCCTGCTTTTCCAAATCGGGGATAAGCTCCTCGTTTATTTGAATCAGAATCTCCAGCTTGTCCGCACGATAGGCGTTGAAATCCCGGAGTGCGACTTCGAAATCCACGGCATTTTCCGCCAATTCCAGAAGTTTCAGAGTCAGCTCTTTGAATTGTCTCGGTTTGCCCGCACGGTCAATCTGCGCATACCATTCATAGGCGAGCGGACAGAGATAGGCCGCCTTCTGAAAAACCCGGTCAAATGCCTCATCGAGAAGCAATTTGCGCTCGGACTCGGAAAGAACCCGAAAATCCGGGCTGAGTTCGATGAAGTGATGATACTCTCTGATGATATCGACACAGAAGGAGTGGAATGTCTGAATGTGTGCACGATCCACAAGCTGCGTCTCGGAGAGAAGACGCAGTTTTTCGTCCGGATTCTTTTCCGCATATGCGGCATCTCGGAGCTTTGCCTCTATCCTGCCCTTCATCTCCGCCGCCGCTGCATTGGTAAAGGTCAGCACCAGAATATTTCGGATGCTCATCCCCTCCGTCACTTTTCGCACCACGCGATTGGTCATGGATTCGGTCTTCCCCGTCCCCGCTCCCGCAGCCACGATGATGTCGGCATGTTCAAAATTTACCGCCAATCCCTGATTTGCATCTTTCACATCGCACCCCTATCTGTTTTCCAATTCATAACGGCACATCGCCTTGTAATGACAATACCCACACACTTTTTCATCGCGCGTATCCGGCTGAAACTCTCCGGAGGCGACACATTTTGCTACCGTCCAGGTGATGAGTCGCGCCCAGAGAACCAGGAGGTCGAACTCCACCGTTCCTCCGGCGATGCCCTCCCCGATCTCGGCAAAGAATATCTCTCCCGCCCTTTTCAGAAGCTGCGGAAGGGTCTTCTCTCCGGCGGATTCCCTCACGCCCTCCGCCTCGCGAAACGCCTCGAACAGACTCCGTTTCATCAGTTCTCTCTGCTCCGCCGTATGTGTTCCCGCATTGCTGAAACCGTAATTCGAATACTTGTCCTCTCTGCGGCTTCTGATCACATGTCCCGCATACGCTTCCTCTCTGCAATGATGCGACTGAGATTCGTCCGAGAGATCGACAATGCCCTGCATCGGCATCTTCTGAAACAGCCCGACGACGATGTCGTTCTTCTTCAGACTGTTTTCCAGACTTTTTCTCTCCTTCGGATCGAACATGTCCACGAGATTCAAAATCTGCAGCCCTTCGCAACGCAGGTCCGCGACATTCATCCCGGAATCCTCGGATTGCTGCAAAGAGAGAATATATGCATAAAGCCCCAGCTGGATATATTCGAGATTCAAGAATTTCTCGACTTCGCCTCCGTACCGGTCGCTCGTCTTGTAGTCCACAATGCGATACGCCCCCCGCAGGCAATCCATGCGGTCAAATGTACCCTCGAGATGCACCGGCATATCCTTTCCGTTTCCTCGATTCATAAATGCGGTAAAAAGCATCGGCATTTCCGCGGCATCGTCCTCTTCGAACAGCTCGGGGAACTCCGCCTCAAAATCCTCACGGAAATCTCCCGAAAAATAAGCGCTGCCCCGAATTTTTCCCTCGCTGCGGGAGACTTCGAACATGCCGGCGGCGATATGAAATTCCACCGCCTGTGCGTACAGGGTACAGGCGTCGATGAATCGCTTTTGGTACAGCGGATTTGAGCGGACATCCGCCGTCACATAATCGTCCCCGGAGATTTCCTGATAGATCCGCGCAATTCTATCCCGACAGATCGCCACGCCGTCCCGAATCGTTTGTGCCGCCTCGGAAAGGCTGAGGTTTTTCAAATCCGCATGATGTCTATTTACATAGAGCTCCAGGATTTTGTGAATCAGGTTGCCGGAATCCATCGGGGAAATCTCGTTCGGTCTCTCCTCTCTCGCCTTCACGACATATTGGATAAAGTACTTGAACGGACAGGAAAGATAGGTTTGAATCTTGCTCTGGCTGAAGTGATACGCCTCCGGCTCCCGCTCGGCGGAGAGGCGGTACTGTCGGCGGGCGAGATGCGCTTCTCCGTGTGCAACGGACTCGATCCGGCGCTTCGGAAACTTGGCGCGGCCGAATGCCTCACTGATATACGTCAACAGAACGGAACAGTTTCCGGAAGGGTAGGTCAATATCAATTTTTTCTCCGGGGCGATCAGGAGCAGATGGGTTTGGTAAATCTCCTTTTCATAATCCGGCAGAGCGGTGATGCGTTCGACATCGCGAACCGAATCCTGTTCTTCGAGCGCCAGCACCGATGTGCCGCCCGCGGTTGCGGGAAGTTCACCCCTCAAAGCTCCCATCACGAAGCAGTATTTCGCACGGGCAGGACGGATGCGCCCCGGCGAGGTGACGGTGATGTATTCCTTCTGATTCGGAACACGCGCCACCACGGCCTGAAAATCGATTAGAAGTCGTGCGATTGAAAAATCGATGTCTCCGGAGATGTCGGAGAGTTCGTTCAGCTCGCTCAATACCGCCATAAATGCGTTCCAAATGCGGACGCCGTACTCAATCTCCGCCGTGGCTTCTCTCGCCAGACTGCGGAGTGCGAGACTGTGTTTTTCGCATTGCTCCGCGACGGAAAGGGTCCTCCCTCCGTATGTGACCTGCGCCGTGAGGACGCGATAGAGCTCCTTGACGAATGCACCGACGGAGAAGGTGCTCTCGGGAATCTGAAATCTCAGTGTGTGCAGGATTTGTTCGAGCTCGTCGTCTTTCGGCATGCGGTTTTCGTCCGCCGCAATCCGGAGTTTCAGCGCTCTGTTTGCAGGCACGGGAAAGACTCCCGACGCGAGCATCGCGGACAAGTTTTTGTGATTCGGCGAGAGCCGGTAATCCATCCACGCCTCGATAAAACGTGCGAGAGGCGATGCGTGAAATACGCGGTCGCTGTCGAGAAAGAACGGAATCCGTGCGCGCGAGAGCACATGCTCCAGCGTGCTTTCATAGGCGTCCCGATTCGGGGTGACAATGGTAATCTCGGATGCCTTGACGCCTTGCTTGAGAAGCTCCCGTATGCGATCCGCCGCGAACTGCGCTTCATCGTACCTTGTCTCGAGCTCATAGACTTCGAGCGGGGAGTCCTCGGAAAACCCGAACACACCTTGTTCGGAATGGAGACCGCAGCCGAGAAGAGTCTTCATTTCCTCAAGATTCTGAGAAAAAACGGACTCCGAGAAGCGTTCATAAAAAGTGGGTTTCGACTGTCTCCGTTCGGTCACCGTAACGCCGGACGGAATTTTTTGCAGCAATCGGCGGGTGTACGCATAGGTCGGCGCCTCGGTGTACAGAAGGGACATGCGGACGCTCTTGGCGTGCTCGAGCAGCGTGAGGTAGAGCGCATGCTCGTTGTCGGTGAAGAAGTCGTAGTGCATGATGAAAAATGCGGACTCTTTGACGAAGATGCTCTCCGCAGCGGATTTTGCCGCCAGGCCGATCAGCTTTTCGTCTCCGATGTACTTGTTGGAAATCCGGGTGTATGCGTCGTAGAGAAGGTTGATGTCGTGAATCTTGTCGGAGAGCTCCCTGCTCGGAAGCACATCGTCCTTGAGTGCGAGCGGGGCGGTCATGTCCGCCAGAATCGAGCCGAGTTCGGAGATGAAACTCTGTTTGTGGATATGCCTGCCGAATATGCGCAGTTCTTCTTTTCGCTCGCTCAAAATTTTAATGAGGAAAAGCCTTCTGCCCGCATGGGAAATCGGCACGAGGTCTTCCGCAGAGAGAATTTTGCGCGCCACACCGGTCAAACTCATGACTTTGACATGCAGGAGCGGTCTTCCTGTCGCGGCAAGCAGACTCTGCTCCGTTTCGAGTTTGAACTGATCGGGCACCACCACGACGATGCTCCCCGTCCTCGTCCGCGACAGCTCCGCGATTTCTTCCAAAAAAGAAGGTTCGGGTGAACCGTATACCAATGTATTTTTCATTGTTTTATCGTACCAAGTATTCTTTTTTTATTCAACTTTATATTCAACCGATTATTCGCGCGACCGGCTGCGCGTCCCATACACACATTGATAGTTCGAGGCTTTTATGCTAAAATCACTCGTATGAAAAAACAAAAAATGGCGGATTTGATATTTCTGTGTTTGCTGGTATGCATCGGCGTACTCACACTGCTCGGAACCCATTTTTTGAAAACCGGGGGCATTTCCAAGCGCGAAAACCGAACACTCAATCCGTTCCCCGCGCTCTCGGCGGATGCTCTGCTCAGCGGGACGTTCCAAGATGATTTCGAACATGCCCTGATGGACCGGATTCTTCTGTCCGGGACGATGAAAAAGACATTCAATCTGTACAGGAGAAGTTCGCATTTTGTCGCGTATTCTCTTCTTCGGACATTTCATACGGAGCCGCGGGAAGACGGTGCGTCGGAGATCTCGGAGCAGCAAGGCGACCTCGCACCCGGGACTGTCCCGCCCCGGAAAAAGAACTACATTCCGCGGGGAGAAAACCTCTTTGAAATAGAGGATTCCGGTCATCTTGTCCTCTTCGGCTATCAGCCGCACGAGGATGAAAGCATCCGCGTACATCTCGCGGATCTGGAACGAAATGTGCGGGAAATGATGAGCACAAGCATTCTTCCCCGCTTTTATCTCTACTACATCGAAGGCGTGAACGACGTGGACTTTTTGAACCACAAAGTTCCGCATACCCTCTACCGCCAGATATCCGAGGCATTCCGAAACATCGGAAGCTCCGCTTCTCTCAAACTCGAGAGTGTGGAGGATTATCAGGCATACTATTATAAGACGGATCATCATCTCAATCACGTCGGTCGGAGAAAGACTTATGTGGACGTCATCCGCCTTCTGCTCGGCGAGGACGAACCGCTGCTTCCGCATACACCCGTTGAAATCGGCGGCATTCGATTTGTGGGATCGCGCGGCCGCATGATCGACGACTTTTCCGAGGGCGATGTCTTTGTCGTCAATTCCTACCCCCTTCCCGAACTCAATATCTTCCTCTCCGGAGTCGCCGAAGAGGATCAGGGGCGCTACGGAAGGGTTGAACAATATCTCGAGGGAAAAGCGGATGCGGACGTTGAAATCAATCACTACGGCATCTGCTTCGGACAGGATACCGGCTTGATTCAGGTGCAAACCTTCCGTCCCGAAAAGCAAAATCTGCTCCTGATTGCGGATTCTTACTCGAATCCCCTCAATCTGCCGATCGCCTCGCATTTCAATCAAACCTATATCGTGGATTTGCGTCATTATCTCCGCGATACCGGAAGAGAGTTTTCGCTGTCCGGTTTTACGGCGGAGCACGAGATCGACAAAGTCCTCATCTTAGGCAGTGCGGGACTTCTGAGAACCGACAATTTCCGCATGGAGCCGCAAAAAAATGAAACGAACGGGGAGGTGAATCCATGATTTTTTCCGGTTTGACCTTTCTGTTTTACTTCCTTCCGCTGACGCTGCTCCTCTACTTCTCCGCGCCGAACCTCAAGCTGAAAAACCTCGTCCTGCTGGTGTCCTCGATGATTTTCTACGCGTGGGGAGAGCCGATCTACATCATTCTCATGGTGGTTTCTTCCCTTAACGACTATCTCTTTTCCAATCTCATCCAAAATTACAGAGACAGACACCCTCGCGTCGAAAAATCCGAATCCGCACCGGTCGGTGCACATTCTCCCGTCCGTCGTTCCTCTGCGTTCCGCCCCCGCCCCGACCGCCTCTACTTTCTCCTGTCCGTCATCATCAACCTGGCGCTCCTCGGCGTCTTCAAATACACCGACTTCCTGATCGGCACGCTCAACTCCCTCACCGGACTCCAAATCGACCCGCTCGGGCTGCCTCTGCCGATCGGAATCAGCTTCTACACATTCCAGACCATGTCCTACAGCATCGACGTGTACCTGGGAAGAATCCGCGCCCAAAAGAATTTCCTGACGCTGGCGACCTATGTCTGCCTCTTCCCCCAGCTCATCGCCGGACCGATTGTGCGCTACAAGACGATTGAAGAAGAGCTCACGAATCGCCGAAGCACCCTCACCGATGTGGCGGACGGCATGCGCAGATTTATCATCGGACTCGCCAAAAAAGTCCTCATCGCAAACACCATGGGCGTCATCGTCGACCGCATTTTCGTCCCCGGCGGCATTCCGACCCATGCCCCCGTACTATGGCTTGCCGCCGTCGCCTACACCTTCCAGATTTACTTCGACTTTTCCGGTTACAGCGACATGGCGATCGGTCTCGGACGCGTCTTCGGATTCCATTTCCTCGAAAACTTCCGATACCCCTACATGTCCGCGAGCATGACCGACTTCTGGAGAAGGTGGCACATCTCGCTCGGCACCTGGTTCCGCGACTATGTCTACATCCCCCTCGGAGGCAACCGAAGACATCAGATCCTCAATATCGCCGTCGTCTGGTTTCTCACGGGCATGTGGCACGGCGCCTACCTCAACTACATCCTCTGGGGACTCTTCCACGGCTTCTTCCTCACCGCGGAAAAGCTGCTGAACGGCAGAATCAAACTTCCTTACATTCTGAAGCGCGTCCTGACCATGTTCCTCGTCGTAGTCGGCTTCACCATCTTCCGCCTCGAGAACATGGAGACCCTCGCGGAAGTCCTCGGAAACATGTTCCGCTTCACGTCGCTCACATCACGCGCTTTCATTTTGGAGTACAACAATATCCTATATGCCCTCCCGATGCTCCTCGTCGCATGCATCGCCTCCGTCTCTTGGAGGGAACTCCCCTATCTCCGAAAACGCAAAAACCCGCCGCACTCCCTCTTGCGTTACGGCGGGATGTTCGGAAGCCTTTTCCGCGACTCCCTGCTTCTCATTCTCTTCGGACTTTCCGTCGTGAGTATCGTAGGGTCCGGATTCAACCCGTTTATCTACTTTCGATTCTAGGATTATGTAAAAATTACATCAAAGCAGAACGAAACAATGAATACGCAAATTTCGTGATATCGATTTCTTTATTTTGATTGCTTCTTTTATGATAGATATAAAAAAATTTATCCCGCGCTTTTTCCTTGGCGTGCAAAGAGGAAGTAATTTGACTGAAATGAACCAAGCGGATCCCTGATTCTTTCTCCTGCTTGTTATATTGCAACGCAATCTTCAATTCATTAAAATCAGGTTTCGCAAAACCGCTCATAAATTGAGAACTCTCCAAAATAACGAAGCTGCAAGGAAATCCATGTTCCGACGCAAGTTTTTGTAGTATTTCCATTATCGCCAACATACGCTTTCTGGGTCTGATCAACTGTTCAAACCCCTGTTTGCTACGCATCTCTTCAGAGTTTTCAATATTGCTCATTTCGTTACGAAAACGCTCAATCAAATTATTATCTAAAAACCATTTGTCCGTGCTTTTGGACACATAGCTGCAAATCTGACTCAGTGTCTCTTCAAGATTTGAAATCACTGAACCACTGTCAGCAATGGACAAAATATGGGATTTGTATTCCGTTTCCGACTTCCAAATTGGACGTCTTCTTTCTGTACGTTCGAAATACTCAGAACTCATCGGGCTTTCAAACACATTTTTCATAAAGAAGATAATATCATCATCACAAAGAAGCCTCATTCGAATTTTTCCAAACCGTTCATGTTTAAAGGAGACTCCCTGATTACTTAATGTTTCCTGCGAAAACAACTTGCCGAAACCGAACTTTTGAAATTCGCTGTTGATATTTGTAATGATATTTTTCAGTAAATATGATTCATACAATACACTGGGATGGGATTGAATCCATTTACGTTCAGAATCATGAGCATAAATTACATTTTCAATTACACTGATTGCATTTTTATTGTATGCAATCTCGTACTTTCCATGAGCATTTTTGACAATTACAAGAGAGCCAAGCAATCTCACATAATCGATATTGACGGTATCAAACCCTGAAGAATGTGCATCTCGAATTAAATAGTCCAACTTATCCACATCAATGACTTTTGAATTAAGCAAAGAAATAAAACAGTTTTTAATCTGATGCAACTCATCGCAGTTTTTACTATACTGATATCCGACAATACATCTGACGAAAAACTCTTTCAATTCATCATCAATCAAAAACTCACTAAACTCTGTAATACCAATAATCGCGCTCATTATTTCATGTGGTGCCGCGACCAAGCTTTGATATTTCTCAATATCATGATCAAACACCGGGCTCTTCAAAAGATCCGAGAGCTTTTGATGTAACTGCGTATACTTTTGCTGCTCATCCAAATAGAATATTTCACCCGTATGGGAAAACGGTGCATGTCCCACATCATGCAATAAACAAGCAATCTCAAATACAGAGCATAGATTGGAAATAACGCCCTTCTCAAAATTTTGAAACAATACATTGGAATTACTACGAAGAAAATCAATCGCTATCTTGCCTAAATGATAAACGCCCAAAGAATGGACAAAACGATTATGTAAAGTTGAAGGATATAAAGGCGTATAACCGGTTTGGAGTATCCTTCTTAGTCTCTGAAAAGACGAA
>JAUMXJ010000028.1 GCA_030529205.1 Bacillota bacterium
TCGATATACAGAGATTCAAAAATCAAATTGTAACAGGCGGGATTCCGATACGCATACCTGACAAATTCTACAATGTAACTCACCTGTTTCTCGATGACATCCTCGACTCCGGAGCATCGCCCGTCGAGGTACTCCTGCATGTTTTGTGCAAACTGCTTCATAATATGGATGTATAATTGCTGTTTGCTCTCGAAATACAGATAGAAGCTACCCACCGCCAATCCCGCTCCGGCCGTGATGTCCTTAATTGTGGTATTCCGATATCCGTTCGTGCTGAAGAGTTTCTCGGCACTTTCCACCAATCTTGCAAATGACTCCTGACTTTTTCTCAAAATCCGCTCCCTCTCGCCACTTAATTTGCAGTCCATCCGCCGTCAATCGGGAGGGAAATGCCGGTGATTCCGCTCGCGGCATCGCTGCAAAGAAACTTGAAGCTCTCCGCTACCGTTTGCGGATCGATGATTTTTTTAATCGCCGATTTGGCAAGCAATATTTCCGAGACAACCTCTTCCTCACTGATTCCGTGAACGCGTGCCTGATCCTTGATCTGCCCCTCGACCAACTTGGTGTGCACATAGGCCGGGCATATACAGTTCACGGTGATTCCGAACGGCCCGCCCTCGAGCGCGGCTGTCTTTGTCAATCCGTAGAGACCGTGTTTGACCGACACATACGCGGCTTTGTATTCCGAAGCGACCAGCCCGTGAATCGAACTGAGATTGACAATACGCCCCCAGCCGTTCTTTTTCATGTGCGGCCACGCATAGCGCGTGAGCAGAAAGGGCGCCGTCAGCATCAGATTGACCATAAAATCCCACTTGTCTTCCGGAAACTCTTCCAATGCGCAAACATGCTGAACTCCGGCGATGTTTCCCAAAATATCGATTCTTCCGTACCGTTCAATCGCGAAATCGACAATCTTTTTGCAGTCTTCCCGTTTGCTGAGGTCGACCTTGAGACCCGTCGCGCCGATTTCTTCACAGGTTTTTGAAATTCCTTCTTCGCTGATATCCGCTATGACAACCTTTGCCCCTTCCTTTACGAGCATCCCCGCTACGGCTCGACCGATTCCGTTCGCGCCGCCTGTGATAATCGCAACTCTATCCTTCAACATCTCTCCTCCTGTTCGAAATCGGAACACGAAACTGACCGTACTTTATATAAACTTCCGTTTTTTCGCCTCATCCGTCAGCTGTTCCCTGAAATCCGGATGTGCAATCCGCACGAGTGCGACAACCCTCTCCCTCATCGAAAGCCCCTTCAACCATGCCACGCCATGCTCCGTCACCACATAGTCCACATCGTTTCGGGACAGACTCACAATCGAACCCGGACTCAGCTGAGAGACGATTTTGGAAGCCGTTGTCGTGCCGCCGTCAGGTTGTCTCGTTATCCGAGTCGAATGAAGTGCGATAAAGGACTTTCCTCCCTTGGAACGCTGCGAGCCGATTACGGTGTCCGCCTGCCCGCCCGTCCCGCTGTACTGAAGATGCGCCAGACTTTCAGATGCACACTGACCGGTGAGTTCCACCTCCAACGCCGTGTTGATGGAAACATACCGATTCGTCTTGGCGATTTGGTACGGATCATTGACGAACGACCCCGGCAAGATCAGGACCGAAGGATTGTCATCAAGATAATCATACACCCTCTTGCTCCCGTAGGCAAAGGCACATACGGAATACCCGTTGTACAACCCCTTTCGGGAGTTGTCCACCGCTCCGCATTCAATCAGATCCATCATATTCTCGGTAAACATCTCGGTGTGAATCCCCAGATGCTTTTTGCTCCTAAGCTGCCGGGCGACCGCATTCGGAATCTTTCCGATTCCCAGCTGAATGGTGGAACCGTCCTCCACAAGCTGTGCAATGTGTTCCCCGATCAATTCATCCGCTTCGGAAAAGTCCGAGAGTTCGATTTCAGGAACGGGCCGATTCGTTTCCACAAACGCTTCAATATCCCGTATATGAATCAGATTGTCCCCGAATGTGCGCGGATAATGCGGATTGATCTCGCAGATGACCTTTGCGCCCGCCTTATAAAAATCATGCTCGTAGATATTGCTGACGGAGAGCGAAACATATCCGTGTTTGTCCATAGGGGAGCAAGTCACCAGCAATACGAGCGGCCGCTCGACCGGATGAGAAAGCTTTTTGGGGACCGCGCGATGCGCGTGCTGCGGAGTAAAGGTCAACCTTCCCTCCTGCTGCGCTCTTCTCGTCACATCGGTCAAAAACCAGCAGTGATTGGAAATATCCCCGGAATACTTCGGATTTTCAATAAACTCATAATGGCCGAGCACAAGCGATGTCTGAACCTCAAGATTTCCGACCCCTCTGTCGACCAGAGTATGAAGCTTTTCCATCAGCGCCGCCGGCTCTGCGGCAGCCTGCCCGACAATGATGCGGGAACCGGGCTGAATATGCGACAGCGCCTCATCCACACTGCATTTCTTTTTGTTATATAACTCCGTATATGAATTCATAGAAACCTCAAATCACTCTATTTCCTTCTGTTTTGAACAAGTTCATCCAATGCGAAGATAAACTGCTCCTCGTGATCCAGCATCACACCATGCCCCGCACCCGGGACCATGACTTCCTTATACAGCCCTCCGTTCGCACGATATTGCTCCAGCACATACCTGGTCTGACTGACCATCGGTTGCTTCGGAAATATCTCCTCTCCCGGATAACCCGGAATCATGCCGTTTCCGCCGAGAACCGCAAAATCTCCGAAGCATTCATCAGACACGATGAGATCCATGTCCCCGTAAATCCATAAAATAGGAATTCGATGTTCGATTTTCGCCAGAGCCGAGAGATTGCAATACGGTGCCGCCATAGTGTTTGCAACTCCCTTGGTTCCTGCGGCCACGAACGGCCACACGTCCGCTTGTGACACATCGCCCTGGAACATATCGAGTCCGACTTTGCATTTCAAAATCCCGTTTATGCATTTCTCACGCACATCGGACGGAAGTACATATCCCTGCGCAACATAGGTCGCGTCGATTGCCGCACCGAGCACCTCCCGATTACCGTTCAATACCGCTTCCACCATCTGAGGATTTGCACAGGCGGCACCACTCGCCAAACCCGCCGGTTCGAGCATTTTTCCGTCCGCATCATATGTCCCCCCGTAGCCGAAAGGGGACAAAGGCGCCTGCAACACGAGAGCTTCCAATCGATCGCCGTGATCGACGGCATACTGCATTCCCACGCCGCCCCCGAGCGACCATCCGACAAAGGTGAAGCGCTCCCAACCGACCGCCTCGACAAAGGCGTGAATGTCTTCAGAGAACACGCGTACTCCGTCGCGCGCATCGATGGCGACCGCCTCCGAATCTCCGAAACATCTCATATCGGGGACGAGCATCTCATATCTGTCCTGCAGCTTCTCCATCAGGGGCTCATAAAAGACCCCGGAAGAGGCATTGCCGTGCACGAGGAGGAGCTTGGGCGCTCCCCCCTCCTTCGGACCTGCACTTCTATAGGCGACATTCAGCCGCGAAGTCTTGATATACTTGACATCGTAATTCATACACTCTCCTTTTACTTCTCTTTCAGCAACTCTTCCAATGACATAATCGGACTCACATTCAGCAGCCCCCCGTTCGGTTCGAGAGAAATGCTGACAAGAGCAAAGGAGGAAACGCCGAATCTCGTCCCGTTTCGAAAGTTCATACTTCCCCCCATCGGGATCTTGAATTCGAGTTCTTCCATGACTGCGACAAAGTTCTCATAATTGAGTTCGAAACCTTTGTTTTCCACTGCCTGCAATCCTTGAACAAAAATGTTTCCGGAGATGTAACCCGCCATGGCATAAGCATTGAGCGTATACTCCGACCCGGACATTCCGTTTTCCATTTCCCATGCCGCCATCGCCTGTGCATACTTGCCGAAATCCGCTTTTCCTTCGTCCGTTCCGACATCGAGCCATCCTGTCGCGTAAATCATGCGCTCCGCCGTCACGGAACCGTTCTGAACAAATGCGCCAAGCGTTGTCGGGGAAGCATTGACATAGGAAGTGATGACATTTGCATTGTAGTTTGCGTCCCGCATCGAAGCCATCATATTTGCAAGCGGCGCCTGATTCATCGCCGCGATGACGACATCGCATCCCGCATTCTTCAGTGTGTTTACCGCCGCCGCATAATCGGTGGCGCTCGGTTCCACCTGCTGAACTTTAATCTCGATGCCCTGATTTTGCGCCTGTATTTTTATGCCGGAGAGCAATCCTTCGCCGGCGTCATCCGTTGTCGCGATAACTCCGATTTTCTTGCCGCCGAGTCCCAAGTTGTTTTCTTTGTTTGCAACCGCTCGCGCAAGAAGGACTCTTCCCTCCGTTGTAAAGATCGGCTGCACCGGATAGACAACTTTTTCATTTCCCTGCGCATTTTCGTGATAGAGTTCATCGATTCCCGTTGCGGCATAGACCATCGGGATTCCCTTTTCTTTGATATAATCGAGCGTCGCTCCGACGGTATTCGTCCCGAAATGTCCCACCAGAGCGAATATGCGATCGGTTTCAACCAATTGCTTGGTATATACCAGTCCTTGCGCTCCGTCAAATCCGTCATCATAATGCTTGAATACGATTTTCTTTCCGTGGAATCCGCCCGCATCGTTGTATTCTTTAAAAGCAGCCTGCATCCCCGCATTGAACGGAACGCCCACACCGGCGAATCCGCCCGTGGTCGCGGCGGTATTACCGACGACAATCTCCGTGTCGCTTACCCCCTGGACGGCGACGAAGGGTTTGTACATGCCGCTCGCATTTCCTTGATGCTCACTCTCTTTCGTAGTCTGTGCATCGCCTTTCTGCTGCTCTCCGCAGGAAACAAGCACCATCACCATGACAACCGCCAATAAAACTGCCCATATTTTCTTCATTTTGACATCCTCCGTTTCAGATATTTCCGTGATTTCCTTTTGTATATTCAACAACGCAACCTACTGTAATCGGATTGCGTCGATAGCCGTTACTTTCTACTTCCGAGATATGCTTCCGCGAGCTTCCGATCCGAGAGCATTTCCTCCGCCGTTCCCTTCATGGTCGTCACACCCAGCTCCATCACATATGCATAATCCGCTATTTCAAGCGCCGCTCTCGCATTTTGTTCCACCATCAGAATGGTGGTTCCCTGTTTGCAAATATGACGCAGACTCGCAAAAATCTCCTTGATGATCATCGGAGCAAGCCCGAGCGACGGCTCGTCCAAAATCAGGAGTTTCGGCTTTGCCATCATCGCTCTGCTGATGGCGAGCATTTGCTGTTCTCCCCCGGACAGTGTTCCCGCCGCCTGCTTCCTTCTGTCGGACAAAATGGGAAACTGAGCAAATGCACGTTCCGTCTGTGCATGCAATTCGGCTTTGCCCAGCGCGAATCCTCCCGCGCGCAGGTTCTCTTCCACGGTCAGATCGGGGAAGATGAGACGACCTTCCGGAGACATATTGATCCCCATCCGCGCGATCTGATACACTCTTTTCCCGATGATTTCGCGACCCTCAAACAGAATGCTTCCCTCCGCTCTCACAGACCCCGTGACCGCCCTGAGAGTCGAAGTCTTCCCGGCACCGTTTGCTCCGAGAAGAACAACCGTCTGTCCTTTCGGAACCACCAGATTGACATCCCGAACCGCTCTGATTGCACCGTACGCCACACGCAAATTTTTGATTTCAAGCATAAATTCCTCTTTCCTCCGACCATAGCAATGCCGGATGACTACGACGATTCCCCGAGGTACGCCCTCCGGACATCCCGGTTGGACTGAATTTCTTCGGCACTTCCGACAGCGAGAAATTTCCCGAACGAAATGGCGAGTATCCGATCGCAAATATTCATTACCAACCCCATATCGTGTTCGACCAGAAAGACGGCACAGCCGTAGACATCGCGAATTCTTCCGATCAAAGCCGCCAATTCTTCCGTTTCCTTCCCATTGAGTCCCGCAGCGGGTTCGTCCAAAATAATCAAGCGCGGATTGCCCATCAGCGTTCTCGCAATTTCAACCTTTTTCAGTATCCCGTACGGGAGTGCCGCCGCATACCAGTCCTTGTACATCGAAATCCCCATGAATTCGAGTACTTCCTCCGCTTTTTTCCTCATTTCGCGTTCTTCTTTTTCCAGCCCTTTGAGATGCAACATTTGCGTCAAAAATCCGGAACGATATTGTCGATGTGCGGCAAGAAGGAGGTTGTCGACGACCGTGAGTTCGGGTACCACTTCGACATTTTGAAATGTCCTGACCACGCCGTATGTGGAGACATCGTGAACTTTCACCTCGGTCAGGTCAACGGATTCTCCGTTTTTGTCAAAGAGTCGGACCTTGCCCGAGGTAGGCTTGTAAAACTGGGTAATACAGTTGAAGACCGTCGTCTTACCCGCTCCGTTCGGCCCGATCAGTCCGAATATCTCTCCCTTTTTGATTTCGAATGAAATGCCGTCCACCGCACGAATTCCGCCGAAATACATACAGAGGTTTTCAACTTTCAGAATATTGTCCGATTTGATTCTCTTTGTCATATCACACCGCTTTCTCCGCCGACTTCGACTTTATTTTCCGCTTGATACGCAGCGCCATCTGCGCCAATCCTCCCGGATAGTACATGACGATGACCACGATCAAGGCGCCGGTAATCATGGTAATAAATGCAGGATTCTGAACAAAAAACGGAATCTTACTGAAAAAGCCGGACTGAACGCCGTAGATCAGAAAGACACCGAACATCGTCCCCCAAAGCGATTTCGCTCCCCCGATGACGACCGCTCCGAGAATATTGAGCGAAGTCAATACGGTAAACAGCGGAGACGAAGATGCCGTAATATTTCGCACATACATCATGTAGAGAAGCCCCGCTATCGCCGCGTACATGGTGCAAACCGCAAAGGCAAGAACCCTGTATTTTACGAGACTGATTCCCATCGCCTGCGCAGCGGACGGGCTGTTCTTCACAGAGACGAGCGCGCGCCCGATCGGACTGTTGATCAAATTTGTCGTGATCATCAACAGGACGATCAAAATCGCCGCGATGACGAAGTAAATCTCCTGTTCTCCGACCGTATTGCCGAACAATTTCAAGCTGTTCAAATTGATCTTGATGGTCGCCTTCAGCGAAAGAAAGGTGTTTCGTAAAATTTCGGATAGCCCCAGCGTGAGGAGCGCCAAGTAAATGCCCTCGATTCTCAGGGAGATGAACCCGACGATGACGCCAAGCAATCCGGATACGAGAAGCGTAATCAGCAGAGCTGCAGAGAAAGGAAGCCCGTACACTTCGACGGCAAAATAGGCGATATAGGCGCCGACGCCGACAAAGCCCGCCGTTCCCAGAGAAGCGAGTCCCGCGTATCCCAACAGGAATGCAAAACCGATCGCCATAATCGAATAGATTAAAGTCGTTCCGATCGCAAAGACAAAGGAACCGGTTAAGAGTCCCGCCTGTTGCAACATAGGAAGCGAAAAAAGCAGGACTGCCGGCGGGATGAATTTGAAATGCGGCATGCCGATCACATGTTTGAACCTATCCATATCACACCTTCTTCACTGTTTTTTTGCCGAACAATCCGTTCGGTTTACCCAATATCACGAGAAGCAGGAGGGAGTACACAATCACCATCTGCCATTTTGCAACAGGCTCCCATCCCGGAATGTTTGCCAAAAACCCCACTACATTTGCCAGTATCGGGATGAGGATCGCGCCGACAATCGGCCCGTAGAATGTGCCGAAACCGCCCAAAATACACGCCAAAAATGCATTCACCTGGACAGTCGCCATAAAGGTCGGGGTGATGGAAACTCCGCTCCCCGCATACATCACCGCAGAGAGCACGCCGAGTGCGGAAGCAAGTCCCCAGGAGATGGCGGTCACTTTCATGGTATTGATCCCCATCAATTCCGCCGTATACTCGTGGGAAGCGGTTGCACGCACGCTCAAACCCCATTTGCTGAATTTGAGAAGTGCGAAGATCAGTCCGAGAACAACGGCGGTTACCGCCAGACTGATCAACGCATGCTTCGTGACAACAATCTCTCCGCCCGCAACCTGCAGGACAATATTCGGAGATTGCCCATATTTCACGAAATGATACAGGGGTTCGAACGGGATTTTTTCGGGATTTCCGAAAATAAGAGGAATCGCTCCGATGATCACGGACACGAAGCCCATGGTGATAATCTGTTTACTCAAAACATTGACATTGCGCCCTCTACGAAAAATAAAATAATCAATTCCCAATCCGGTCAACGCTCCGAATATCATTCCGACGGGCGCTCCGATCCACACAGGAAGTCCGACGGTGTTGAACATCCATGCGACAAGGTAGCATCCGAAGGCGGATATACTGCTCTGCGCAAAATTGGCCGTGGTGGATGTTTTAAAAATAATGGTCACCGAAAATGCCAACAGGCAGGTTACACACACGCTCAACAAAGATCCGAGCACAGTGGAAAAGAATGATGCCAACATCGAACACCTCCCAATGATACATGATGATCCGCCACTCGATATGAACGACCGTTCGGTGAATGAGTATTCACTTAAGTGTATTCTATTCATTCAGTCGGGAAATGTCAATCCGAATTAAAATGGTGATTTTCAATACATATTATGACAAAAGCGATGCAATGTTGTCACAACAACACAATCCGCATATGCATACGAATATAATCTTGTAAAAAAGAATGGAGGCCCTTATGAAAGAGCATATGAAAAACTTCAACGAACAAAAAATGCGCGAAGCATACAGAATCAAGGAGTCATTCAAAAAAGGGGAAATCGACCTGGCTATGGCAAATGCCCAAATGAAAGCACATGTCGGCCAAATCACCCCGGATGAGCTCGCATACATCGAACAGGAATTCCAGGAGATGGCGGATGAGGAGTGTATCAAGGAGAGCGTGGAGGAAATGCTTGCAATTTACGACGGAGTTCTGGTATCCGACGAAATCAATCAATACCACAAATTAGCGGATGGGCATCCCATCAAAAATTACTACGACGAAAACTCCGCAATCAAGGATGTGGTCAAACAATTGGAAGCTCTTCTGGAGAAACCCTACATCAAGAACGAATGGGACGAAAAACTCGAGAATTTGAATACATTCAAGACGCATTTGAGCAGAAAACAAAATCAATTATACACCGCTTTGGAACGAAAGGGCTTCGATCGCCCTACGCAGACCATGTGGTTGTACGACAACGAAGTGCGCGATCAGATCAGCAATTTCACGCAAATGGCGAAAAGAATCGAGGATACCGGATCCGAGGAATTGAGGGAGGGCTTTTCCATCCTGAGAAGCCATCTTCTCGATCTCATGTCCAAAGAAGAGACCATACTCTATCCGACTTCTCTGGAACTTCTCACCGACTCGGACATTTCCGAGCTTGCGGAAGGAGATCTTGAAATCGGGTACGCGCTCATCAGTCCGCCTAAATTTGAAGCTGCCGCTCCTCAACAAAACATAGAAGAGGAAGAGCATTTGTCGGAAAAACAAAGCGCCGCTCCTTTCACTCAAAGCGGAAGAGACGCAAAATTTGCGGAAGAACTTGAT
>JAUMXJ010000029.1:0-1591 GCA_030529205.1 Bacillota bacterium
GGGGTCGTGAGCGATACCGTCCTCGGGGGTTTGCCGGAGAGAATATAAAACAGAGCGGCCTTTGCCGCCGCTGCGGCACAACTGCCTGTCGTGTAGCCGTATCGCATCAGTTTGCCGTCCACATATTTCCTCTCTTTCATGACGCCTCCACATTTCAATATACACCAATCTTATCCTTTCCACAATTGACAAAGCAATTCAGGAGTGATACAGTCTACTTGGTGCAAATTGTCTTTGTCATGGAAGTCAGGTGAAAGTCCTGCACAAGGCCGTTGCTGTAATTCGCAAACTCTCATATGCCACTGGCGCAAGCCGGGAAGGCGCTTCAGCGAAAAGTCAGAATACTTGCAAAGACAATACTCTCAGCTCTGCGGTCCCCGGGGTATGTGATGATTTGTAGGTTTATCTTGCGGATTTTTATCTGAGATGCTCAAAATTTCATTGGATTTATAAGGAGACAAAAATGAAAAAAGCAAAGATGTTTTTTGCTGTGCTGATGGTTGCCGCATTGGTCCTTTCCCTTGCCTCGTGCAACGAAAAGAAAAATGATACAACCGGATCGTCTCAGGATACTTCAGGGGGTTCTCCCGAGACGTCAACCACTTCATCCGAACCGGATACCGGTACAGCGGGCGGCGTAAAACCGGTTATTCTCGTTATCAGCTTCGGAACAAGCTACAATGACAACAGGGAGCTTTCCATCGGCGCGATTGAAGCGGACATTGCGGCAAAATTCCCGAACTACGAAATCAGACGTGCGTTCACCAGCCAGATTATTATCGATATTTTGAAAGATAGAGACAAAATCAATATTGACAATGTGAAGGAAGCAATGGACAGACTTGTCGCAGACGGCGTCAAAGAAGTCATCATCCAGCCGACTCATGTCATGAACGGCTTTGAGTACAATGATGTTGTCGACGAAGTGCGCTCGTACAAGGACAAATTTGAGACTCTCAAATTCGGAAAACAACTTCTTGCAAGCAATGCCGACTATGAGGATGTTGTAAAAGCGATGCAGAGCGCAATGAAAGCGCATGACGACGGAAATACGGCGTTCGTTCTCGTCGGACACGGATCGGAGCATCCTGCAAACATCGCGTACACAAGACTGCAAAATGAATTCAAAGAAGCGGATCTCAAACAATACTTCATCGGAACCGTCGAGGCGGAACCTTCCTATGACGAAGTATTGGAAGCGTTGAAAGAGAGCGGATACAAAAAAGTTGTGCTGGCTCCGTTCATGGTCGTTGCGGGCGATCACGCCAATAACGACATCTGCGGTGAAGAAGACGATGCTTGGATGACCATGCTCAAGAAGGAAGGTTTTGAGGTCGTGCCGCATGTCGAGGGAATCGGTCAAATTGCCGAAATTCGCGATATCTACGTAAGACATGTCGAAAGCGCAATTTCAACCCCTGCAATCGTGGGCCCCGTAACCGGAGAACACCTCAATGCCGGAACTTACACCGGAATCGAAGTGGCTTCGAGTTCGTCCATGTTTAAAATCATAGACTGCCGCCTGGATGTTGCGGAAGATGGCTCTATGACGGCTGTGCTCACGCTCAACGGAAAGGGCTACGGGAAACTC
>JAUMXJ010000029.1:1601-4572 GCA_030529205.1 Bacillota bacterium
TTCATCGGAACCGGCGAAGAGGCGAAAAAAGCTGAGGAATCCGCATTTATTCCGTTTGTCGAAAATGCGGACGGCAAGTATACCTATACCATGCCGGTCAAAGCACTGGATACTCCGATAGATTGTGCCGCTTTCAGCATCAGGAAAGAAAAATGGTATGACCGAGTCATTGAATTTTCATCACAATCTCTGCCAATAGAAGCGTTTAAATAACTCGTCCTCCCCCGTGCCCCAAGCCCATACTGATCCCTCCAACATTGGTTTGTGCTTCGGGGCACTTTTTCTTTATTCAAATTTTCTTTACTCCATTACAGTTTAATCTAAACAGGAAGGTACTCAATGAATCATTTATATTTCAATAGTTTGCAAAAGCCGAACATCGGCAAAAGGCTTCTCCGCTTTTTCGTGATGGTTCTCGTGCTGGCTGCAACTGCAACTGCGTCTCTCTCAAGCCTCCTTTTTGCCGAATCGGAGACAGCGGCGCAAAGCTCGACGAAAAACCCGTCCGACGGACTGTACCGCATCGAAGCGCAATTGAAAGGCGGTACGGGACGAGTCAAAATTCACTCTCCGGTCGAAATCGAAGTGAAAAACGGTGAAATCACCGCTGTCTTTATCTGGACGAGCTCATTTTACGAATATATGCTGGTGGACGGGCAAAAACACCTTCCGGAGAACAGGGACAAGGAGAAGGATACGACGACCTTTCGAATCCCCCTGAAAGCGATAGAGACTTTCCCGTTCGTTGCCCAGACTTCCAAGATGAGCAGGCCCTACGACATCGAATACTCCATCGAATTTGATCCGGGAACGCTCAAGAAAGTGCCGTTGAACGGAAATCTCTTCCCCGTCCTTTTGGGCGCTGCACTGCTCGTCGTCATAATCGGAGTCATCATGCGCAACATAATCTTCGGGAAAAAGCCGAAGGCGTTTATGATTCTGGTGCTCTTGAGCGCCGCGCTGACCATGAACGGATGTGGGGCGGAAAAGACTACTCCGGAACATGGATTTCAAGACGCAATCGACGGTGTGAAATGGCTGAAAAGTGAAGAGATTCTCTATGCCGAAGGATTCAAAATCGATTATTTCGAGCGAGACATCGCCCTGATTCAAATCAAGGAGCAGAATTACCTCGTCGTGCCGCACGATATTGAGGTACACAAGGAAAGTGCACAACAATCCGAACAAAATACCGTGAGCAATCCGAACTCAGGGGTTCACATCAAGTCCGAGCTCGCCAATGCCGTCATCATCAAACGCCCCGAAAAAATCTATCTGACGGCGCCTGCCGCATTGTCTCTGGTGCACGACATCGGAGAAATGTCAAAAATCAAGTACACCGGCACCAAGAAGGACTCATGGGCCCTTGACTATGCCGTGGAAGCAATGAACAAAGGCGAGATGATTTTTGCGGGAAAATACAGCAGTCCCGATTTTGAAAAGCTGGTCGATGAAAAATGCGATCTCGCCGTCTTCTCGACGATGATCACCCATGCGCCTGAGATCGGCGAAAAATTCACCGAGCTGGGCATTCCCGTCTTTATCGATTACTCCAGCTATGAAAAACATCCGCTCGGACGAACGGAGTGGGTGAAAGTCTACGGAGCCATTCTGAACAAAAGAGCAGAGGCGAACAAACTGTTTTCGGAGCAGCGTAAAATCGTGGAGGACCTTGCCTCCCGGAGCACAGGAAATACCGATCAACAAAATTCCGGTCAGCAAGGCGGCGATTTGAAAGAAAAGATTGTCGCATTGTTCACCATTTCTCCATCCGGAAGAATCAGCGCACGCAGATACGACGACTATGTGTCCAAAATGATTGACATTGCCGGAGGGAAGTACGCTTACTACGATGTCAGCGATGTGCAAATCAGTGCAATGAATATCATTATGGAGCCGGAAGTCTTCTTCAAGGAAACATCTAAAGCGGATATCATCATCTACA
The DNA here is from genome assembly GCA_030529205.1 of Bacillota bacterium. Classification (GTDB taxonomy): domain Bacteria; phylum Bacillota; class Clostridia; order Peptostreptococcales; family Acidaminobacteraceae; genus JAUMXJ01. Next base: position 3,547 of record JAUMXJ010000029.1, read on the forward strand.
ATTCCACCATCGGCGGGGGATATGACAGCATTGCGGCAATGGTCGAAACCAATCCGGTACTCGCGGATCTTCCCGCAATCAAGGCGGGGGATGTGTGGATTACCACCAAATCCTTTTTCCAATCCACCACTTCGCATGGTAATATGATTGTGGAACTGAGCCAAATCATAAAAGGAGAAGCCGACGAGAATACAGCACTCGAATTTTTCAAGAAACTCAAGTAAATGAAGCAATACACAGAACATAAAAATGCCAAAAAGAGAATCATACTCGCATATGCCGTCAGCATTGTCCTGCTGATAGTATTTGTCTTTGCCAACATCGGCCTGGGAAGCGTCAAAATTTCTCCGGCCGATGCCGTTTCTACTCTTCTCGGCAGAGGAAATGATGCGAATATCGTCAAAATTCTTTGGAATATTCGTCTCCCGCGCATGATTGCGGCACTGATTCTCGGCGGCGCACTCTCCTTATCCGGTTTTCTCCTCCAAACATATTTCGGAAACCCGATTGCGGGACCGTTCATCCTGGGTATTTCTTCGGGTGCAAAGCTTGCGGTCGCTCTTCTCCTCGTCTTTGTCATCGGCACCTATAAAAATGTCAGCTCAGGAGCTCTTGTCACTGCGGCTTTTGCCGGCTCGATGATTGTCATGGCGTTCGTCCTCCTGGTATCGAGAAAAATCAAACGACCCTCCGCGCTGATTATCAGCGGTGTCATGGTGGGCTATATCTGCTCCGCGATTACGGATTTTATCATTACATTCGGAAGCGATGCCAGCATCGTGAATCTTCACAACTGGTCCAAGGGCAGTTTCTCCGGCACCTCCTGGTCAAATGTACAGTTTATTGCCGTCTCGGTTGCCCTCACTTCATTTCTGGTGTTCTGGCTCAGCAAACCGATCGGGGCATTGCAATTGGGAGAAAACTACGCCAAGAGCCTCGGCGTCAATATCCGCCTGATTCGTGTTCTTATCGTGATCACATCCGGCTTTTTGTCCGCATGTGTGACGGCATTTGCAGGTCCGATCT
>JAUMXJ010000029.1:4582-9504 GCA_030529205.1 Bacillota bacterium
TTCGTCGGGGTCGCCGTCCCGCATATCACAAAGAGTGCTCTTGCCAGTGCAAAACCCGTTCTCGCCGTCCCTCTCTGCTTTATTCTGGGGGCAGTGTTTTGCCTGGGATGCGACCTGGTCGCACGCACTGTTCTGTCCCCTTCCGATCTCAGCATCAGCTCCGTCACCGCCGTGTTCGGCGCACCCATCGTACTCTACATGATTTTAAAAAACAGAAAATAGATCATAGAAGAGGATCGTTCCTCTGTGCGATATCTCCCGCCAAATTGCTTGCGAGCGAAAACGGACAGTATATCGTCCCATCGTCACCGGTATGAATCCCCGCAACGATGAACTCCATTTTCAAAAAATAGTTGGCTGCAGGGAAAGAGGCAATCAATAGGCTGATATAACGATCCCCTTTTTCATCGTATCGAATCTGATTTTCCATCTCGGCAGGAATGACGCACGCGGGTTCCGTCCTCTTTCCTCCGTCATAAACGAAAAGAGAATCATCAAAGGAGTCAAAATAGTTGATTTTTGCACCGCTCATCCCTTTAAATGCACGCACCTAATCAATGATAAAGACACCCATGAATGTCTTGGCATCACTTTCTCTGACACAGGCATTCCATTATCCGGATTGTAGTACATATTGATTTCAAAGTGCTTATCCTTGAGATACTTCTTTAGCCCGTTGTGTCTCTCCCCCATATTCGATCTCATCTTTAAAAAAAGGCAATATATGGCATGCTCAAATCCTGTGTAGAAGTGCCGGTCAAATTTGAAAGTTCAATTCTCACTTCAAGATTGTCATACACGTCCTCAATCTCACTCAATTTTTTAGATATATGCGAATCATACCGGGAGGCGAACAACAGAGATATCAGTACCGACATTGTAACCGCCGTCGATTTTAAATTCCTGTGAAAATGCGCTTTGATATAAGTATATACACCCACTTTCCTCTCCTATAACGATGGCAATTCCGAAACGATTTGACCGCTGCTCATCGTAAACACTCTGTCTGCGACATCGGCAACGCTCATATCATGTGTGACAACCAAGACCGTCCTGCCTTCATCCGATACCATCTTCTTTAAAATCTCGACAACTTGTCTTGAATTTTCCGCGTCCAAATTTCCGGTCGGCTCATCGGCCAATATCAGCTCAGCTCCCGTTCCGAGCGCACGAGCAATGGATACCCTTTGCTGTTCTCCTCCGGAGAGCATATGCGGTAATCGCCGATGATACATCTCATTCAAATCAACTTTTTGTAGCATTTCCTTGGCCTTCTCCGTCGCTTCCGGCTTCGTCATACCGTTCAACAACAGAGGAAACATCACGTTTTCAATGATATTGAGCAGAGGAAAAAGATTGTAGCTTTGGTAAATAACCGAGACCACGGTTCTGCGGTATTCGTCCAAATCGATTTCGGACAAATCTCTCTCGCCTACCAAAATTCGGCCGCTGTCCGGCTTTTCAAGTCCCGCTATCAAAGAAAGCAACGTGGTCTTACCACATCCGCTCTTTCCAACGAGAGCATACATCTTCCCCCTGTCCAGACAAAGGTTGACATTCCGAACGGCGTGAACAGTTTGATGTTTCGTTCTGTAGGAATAATTCACGTTTTCCAAATAAAGTTGAGACATATATCCTCCTTCCCTATTTCGAACCCTTTAACAGTTTGAGCGGTGATTTTCTCACAATGCCGCTGACAGTCAGCCAAGTAACGACAGCATACACAAGTATCCGGAGAATTCTCCGATTATTCCGCTATATCCCCGCATCTCAATCGGAGCGACCAATTTCTTCATAATCTCCCCGCCGATTTTGCTTTCTTGAATCGCACCGCGATAAATATTCATCGTCACCATTTCAACCAGGAGGAAACCTACAACGATACCGATTACCGAAGCGACAAACAAGGGAATCATCGACATGGCAAAAATCTGTTTCGAGGCATATGTCCTGCTTACACCGAAATACTTGCAATCAGAAGCCAAACAGCTGATTCCCGGAAAGATTGTATGACCTTTTTGATTTGTTCGCAGCCGTTGTCAAAAATCCGTAGAGACTCTTCACTGACTTGGGCTTCGCCCATCAGCCGCTTAAATTCCTCCGTCCTTCCTTTTTTGATCTCCAAAGCACTGAATACAGCCGGTTCAAGAGGCATACTGTCCGCTTCAATCGACTTTTTCGGTACAAAAACCGTATTGGGAGTAAATGAAAAAAGGTCAAGATCCCAAATATTTTTGATTCGATAAAACCCCACGATTTGAAATGTCTCATGCGGGCTGAAATCGGTATCGCCATATACTTCCAGAGGAAGGACAGCCAACGGAGTCGGCCGGTCTTTGTTCAGTATTCCGTTGTAACCGTGATTCCGATTTAAAGAGAACGCCAAGTCTATGGTATCTCCGACCTTGTAATCATTGGCGGCGGCCAGCATCTCGGAAACAATACATACCCTTTCGCCGTTTGCATACTCGCCCTCCGCAAACCGCCTTCCCTCGGATATGAGAAGTTCACCGAGATGGAATTCGAATATTTTTTCTATATCATCCGTTCCGATAACCGGAAGTTGTGAATAGGTAAGATCATAGCTTTTAAGAATGTCTTTCAGTTGATCTTTTTCAGATATCTCTACATAACCGTGTACAAGAAATCGATATGTGTGAAAATCTTTCAGATGTTGAGCGGTCATCACCACCCCGTGCGTTTCGGGGTTAAAAATATGTCCCACGGGACGCTCATCCTCAATGCCCAATTTTCTTCTTATTTCTGTCATTTCTTCTATTTCCTGATCGGTGTACGGAGCATAGCAGTCCATCAACTTTTCCACCGGAACATTTATAATCCCGGCATACATAATCCGATGTATCAGCGCGATATCATAATACTGACCGTAGACAAAGTAACTCTCCCCTTCCTCCATTTTGTGGTTTAAATCTGATTCTTCATTCGCACTGAACGAAATTTCTATATTATTCGTAGGGATGGTATAGCAGGGATGCATTTTGACAATCTCAAGCAATTCGGCCTCGCTTTTTTTGCATATACTTTGTCTGTTCCTCGTACTTGATTTCGCCGTCGATATTTTTAAAAATATAGTCGGTGTATTCACAAGGTTTGTGCAGCTTCTTCATCTTGATTTTAAATACCACATAATCATACGGATAATCACAATGGGTGTTGTATTTTTTGTATTCTTCAAAACTCAAAAGGGTTCTGATATTCCGTGCATTGCCGTTGGAAAAGCTTAGCGTGTGCATCGCTTCGACAATGTTTCGGTCCACCTTGATATTGTCGAAAAACCGCCTCGCTTTTAAAGGATACTTGGTTACTTCATAACTCCATTCACTGTTCGGATATGCCATGACGGAAAAACGTCGATTCAGTTCATTTACGGTGTTTACGGCCGTGGAAAAAACGCCGGTGCTGAGAGTAAGAAAAGCGAAAGATACCGTCAAAAGAACACAGAGTGCCGATGACAAAAGGGGATTTCTCAAAAGTTGTCTAACCGGATTCATACGTCCTCCACAAGATGTCAGGGTTTTGACTCCTTCATTCACAAATTGTATGTGGCTCTGAATACATGGTTTCGGCGAAAACGACCGCCAACGATAAGATAAGCGCAAACATCGGTATCAGAGTTGTTTTTTGATCACCCCTGACATCCGATTAAATCGTATCATAAATCCGAGGACTTTCCTAATGAAGGTATTTGAACAACTTTACATGAAGGTTTTATTTAAAAATTTCAATATCGCTTCCGCCATCTTCCTTAACAACCGTGATGATTTCTCCGCATTCGCAAGACTTAATATTGACGTCTTCATGGAAGACATGGTCATCGTCATATCCGGTCAACCAGACTGCTTTTCTGAGTCGAAATTCATGAACATGTTCCGAAGTTTGCTGTGCATACCCGGTATTGCAATCCGATTGAAAATACAGGACAAATCCGAAGATACAGGAAAGGGCGAAAACATACAATCCTCTTCGTCTCTTAACCGCTTGTTTCTTTCTGCTCATATTCCCTCCCTCATTCCGATTTTTAATATTCTACCCATCCGTGTGTGAAGCGTGACGGAAGAATATGTCGCCATAATCGCTGTAATCACTCCCAAAATCAAGGCATACACATGTACAACACCGGCGAAGACAATGTACAGAATCGCACCGAACGCACACACGATTGACGTTTCAATGAGTGCAGCCGCCATCAACATCCTCCTCGAAAACCCGAGGACTCTGGAAAGAGCAAATGCTTGCTTTCTCGTGTGAAAATAAAAATAAAAGACGGTAAACAACATAAGAGTCTCGAGAAACAAAAACACCGGATAAAGTCTTCGCAATGTTCTGAGGTTTTTGTTCAGCAATCCGACCGTATGATTTAACTGTTCGTCATAAATGGTATACGCCACGGTGCGATTTCCGTCGAACAGCGGTTGTTCTGCTTGTTTGACATAAATATCCACCTTGTGATAATAACGCTCCAGCAGTTTTTCAAGCTCTGCAATTTTTCGATTATCTTTGATGACTGCACTGACCGCATCGAGTTTCATAATCGGATAAGACTTGGTTGAATCCATGTACTCTTTCAAAAACGCTGCCCCGTCGTGATTCGATGCGGAGGTTAGATCATGAAAAAGAGCATCGGCCAGGATAAACGGACAATAAATCGTTTCATCATCCGCATTGTGTGTTCCGGCTACGATAAACTCCAGCATCAAACTGTGCTTCGGATCCGGGTGCGGAGCAATCAGAAGCCTGACCTTCCTCTCGCCGTCTTCTCCGTAAAATGTTCGGTTCAGCAGTGCATCCGGGATTACACAGGTCGGTGCAATTCTTTCCCCGGGAACATAAAAGAAAAGAGAATCGTCGTACCCTTTCGCATAGTGTTTGGATTTTCCCGTACCTGATTGAAACGCTTAGAC
>JAUMXJ010000030.1:0-803 GCA_030529205.1 Bacillota bacterium
AAATCCTGTTTCACTTCCAAAATTTTGTAATCGGAGATCTCGTCCTTACCGTATGATACGGAGACCACTTTGTCGTACAGAGAATTGATCACATCGCCGAACGGCTCGGAAGTCTTCGGCCAACCGTCTCCATACAAATGAGAAAGCATTGCCCCGCCGATTCCGTATTTATTGATAACACCACGTTCCAAATCATGTTCGAGAATAATCATTCGGGTTCTGAGCAATCGCAGGACAAAATCCAGACGATCTGTTCCGTCCTCGATGTCAAGAGCCATTTTTTGCATCAAATCCATGATCTTGTCGTATTCCTTGATGCCGAAATCCTTATTGATTTCCCGTTTTTCGGCAAACAGAACCAGGGAGCGAATCGGAGAAGTCATCAGTCTGGAGATCAGATACGCGAGGATGACGGAAATAACAATCGTAACAAGAGAGCTCCTTCGCACAAGATTTTTGATCGAAGAAGAATGCACATAGAATTCATCCTTCGGGATGTAAGCGATCAAAGACCATTCGAGATCAACCGGATTCAACCGCAACGGCAGGACAATCGCCACAAAATCGTCCACGGAATACGCGGTGTACGTACTTCCCGAATAAGTGACGAAATTGATATTGTCAATTCTCTTGTAACTGAGCTCCGTCTTCGGAAGTCTTCCGGAGACAAACGGCCCGTTGATGAACTCATTGCGATAGGTCCCGTAGACGGCATTCTTTCGGGCTAAAGCGTATGCGGATTTTTTGGCGGCGGACAATTCGACATAGTTCAAGTAATCGGTGATGACACGCTCGTTGATTTC